>CAZSWL010000167.1:0-3195 GCA_964610725.1 uncultured Bauldia sp. | reverse complement strand
CTCCGTCTTGTCGTTGGCCGCGACGGCGACCGCGCGCCGCTGGCCGATCCAGGTGCGCGGCGCCACCAGCACCAGCAGCGGCAACACCTCCAGCCGCCCGAGCAGCATGTCGGCGCACAGCACCCCCTTGAGCGCCGCCGGCAGGTGCGGTCCGGTCACGCCGCTCGACAGGCCGACGGTGGCGGTCGCCGAGGTCACCTCGAACAGGCTGTCGAGGGGAGCGTAGCCGAACCACAGGAATATCAGCCAGGACACCGCCACCACAGCGAAGAACAGCCCGATGAACACCAGGATCAGGGTGAGCTCGGGATCGTCCCAGTCGCGCCCGGCGATCGGGCGGGCGACCGCGGCGCGCGGCGTCAGCCGGCTCCTGAGAATCATCAGCTGCATCAGACGGACGAAGACGATCAGGCGCAACAGCTTGATGCCGCCGGCGCTGGAGCCGACGCTGCCGCCGATGGTCATGGTCGCGATCAGCACCGCCTTGGAGAAGGGATCGAGCGCGCTGACCGGCGTGGTGGCAAAACCGGCGGTGGTCTCAGCGGAGAAGGCGGTGAAGAGGAGATCGCCGGGCGGCGGCGAGCCGGGCGTCACGGCGCCGTGCAGGAGCAGCAGAACCGCCGCCGCCAGGGCGGCGAGGAAGAGCGCGCTCAGCTCGGGATCGGCGATGGCGCTGCGCCATTTGCCGGAGAGCGCCTGCTGGTAGAGCGGCACCGCGATGGCGCCGGTGAGGCAGATGAGGATCACCACCGCGCGGACGGCGCCGCTCTCGCCGTCAAGGCCGTGGTCGAAGGGGGAGAAGCCGCCGGTCGATACCGCCGCCAGCGTCAGCGCCAGCGACGGGAACCAGCCGGCGCCGGCCACCAGCAGCGCCACCACGCCGATGGCGGTGAGGGCGAGATAAATGCGGATGACGACGGTGGCGTAGGCGCGGGTGCCGCCGACCACGTCCTGTCGTCCGGCGACGACACCGGTCAGCCGGCGGGCGCTGGCGCTCTGCCCGAACAGCAGCACGAACGACAGCACCACGATCGCCGCGCCGCCGATCCACTGCAGCCAGGCGGCGGCGAAGACGAGCGCCCGCGGCTTGTCGGCCACCGTCGCCAGGGTGGAAAGACCGGTGGTGGTGATCCCCGAGACCGCCTCGAACAGCGCGTCGAGATAGCCGATGCCGGCGAGCATCATCGGTGCCGCCAGGACGAGCGGCGTCACGATGAAGGCCGCGGCGACCGCGACCAGCGCCTCGTTCACCTGCAGGTCGGCCCCAGGCCGGCGGCGGGCGATCAGCCAGCCGAGCGCGGCGAGGGCCGCAGCGGTGGCGGCGTGGACGGCGGCCTCGCTCCATTCCCGCTCGACGGCGGCGACGGCGACCGGCACCGTCCACAGCGCTGCGACCACGACCATGAGCTGGCCGAGATAGGCGCCGACCACGCGCGGCCTGACGGCGTAACTCAGGCTCTCGCTTTCGGCCATGGGAAGGGCTCGGATGCGGCGGGGCGAAACGACCCGCTATCAGACCCGATCCCGCCCGGCTGTCAAACCGGCCGGGCGATTGCCCCGCGCTTCAGCGCCTCGCCCAGCGCGTCGAGCAGCTCGCGGGTGCCGCGCTCGCGCTCCTGCGGCTTGTCGAAGCCGTCGAGGAAGGCGCCCTGCTCGGTGAAGACGAGGCGCGTGCCCGCGCCGGCCGGCTTCAGCTCCACCGTCATCAGCGACACCGAGATGCGCCTGTCGTCGAGATGCATGTCGTAGGCGGCGATGATGCGTTCGTCGGGCACGATGTCCCGATAGACCGCGTGATAGGTGTGGACGACCTTGCCGTCGAAGCTGCCGCTCGCCCGCTCGTGGCCGCCGACGCGGAAGTCGAGCTCGTGCGACCAGCCGGGAGCACCGAACCATTGCGCCTTCGCTTGCCCGTCGGCGAAGGCGTGGAACACCAGCGCCGGCGGCGCGTCGTAGGTGCGCTCGATGGTGAAGGTCGCGTGGGTGACGCTGCGCTTGGTCATCGTCTCACTCATGCTCCCTTCGCAACCACCACATGGACGGCCTTCTCCGACGGCACGTGTTCGCTCACCTGGTAGCCGAGCGCAGGCAGGTCGATGCCGGCAAGGAGCGCCTCGCCGCCGCCGAGCAGGACCGGCGTGACCACCAGGTGCATCCGGTCGATCAGCCGGGCCTTGAGATACTCCCGGATGGTGGCGACGCCGCCGCCGAGACGGACGTCGCGGTCGCCAGCCGCCGCGTTCGCACGCGCGAGTGCGGCCTCGATGCCGTCGGTCACGAAATGGAAGACCGTGCCGCCGTCCATTGCGAGCGAGGCGCGGGGGTGATGGGTGAGAACGAAGACCGGCACGTGGTAGGGCGGGTCCTCACCCCACCAGCCCCGCCACGATTCGTCGGGCCACGGCCCGCGCACCGGCCCGAACATGTTGCGGCCCATGATCCAGGCGCCGATGTTTTCGGCGCCGCGCGCGGCAAAGTCGTTGTCGATTCCGGTCGTTCCGCCGTCCTTGCCGAACATCGAGCGAAACGTGCGCGTCGGGTAGAACCATGCGTGCATGGCGGTGCCGCCCCTGCCCAGAGGATTGTCACGATCCTGGCCCGGGCCGGCGCCGTAGCCGTCCAGCGAAATCGCGAAGGCATCGACGCGTAGCTTCGACATGATGTCCCTCCTCAGCCGCGCGCAAGCAGCGCCGCCAGACGGTTCATGGATTCGCGGGCGCCGCTTTCCATGCCGGCCTTGACGGCGGCGTCGCGGGCGGCGACGGACTCGCCGCGGGCGACCGTGACGAGCGTCGTCTTGCCGTCGCGCTCGAAGAGCGTGGCGGTCTCGACCACCGGCGGCTCGTCGGCGAAGCAGAAGGTGTTGACCAGCCGGGTCGGCGCCCGCACCTCGCGGAACTCGCCGGAGAAGGAATAGACCTCGCCGTCGGCGGAGCGCTGGTCGATCCGCCATTTGCCGCCGGGCCGTACGTCGAGTTCGACCACGTCGTTGGTGAGCCTTGCCGGCCCCCACCACTGGGCCCGTTGCTCGGGCTCGGTGAGGGCCGCCCACACGCGTTCGCGCGACGCGGCGAACGTGCGGGTGATCGCCACCACCGGCTCGCCGGCGGGGACCACAAACGTCGCGCCGTCGGCGCCGGCGGCCACGCCCGTCATCCACCGCTCCAGCGCGATGTGCTCGCCGAGCTTGTCGAG
>CAZSWL010000166.1:0-8217 GCA_964610725.1 uncultured Bauldia sp. | reverse complement strand
CGCGTCGACAAGGTGCTCCTGCCGCTCGGCGATGGCATGACCGTGGCGCGTCGGCGGTGAACGGCGGCATGGGCAACCGCCAGGCCGCGGGCGGGCGCCGCCATACCGGTGCTGCCGGTGCCACTGCGGAGCAGTGATGGTCCGTCCCAGCCGCTTCTACATCCTTCTGGTGGCCGCCATCCTCGCCGGGGCGACGGTGGTGCGCATCGCCGATCCCTTCTTCGTCCAGGCGCTCAGGCTGATCGCCTTCGATTCCTACCAGAAGCTGGCACCGGAAACCTACGACCCCGACCTGCCGGTGAGGATCGTCGACATCAACGAGGAGTCGCTGAAGCGCATCGGTCAGTGGCCGTGGCCGCGCACCACCATCGCCGACCTGTTGCAGCGGCTCGGCAACGAGGGCGCGGCGGCAGTCGCCTTCGACATTCTGTTCTCGGAGCCCGACCGCACCTCGCCCGAGCAGGCGATCAAAGCGATGACGCCGGCGGAAAAGGCGGCGATCGCGCCGCTGATCGCCGGCAAGCCCAGCCACGACCAGATCCTCGCCAACACCATGAAGCAGGTGCCGACCGTGCTGGCGATGGCGCTGACCAACCAGCCGTCGCCGCCGCCGCCGCCGAAAACCGGCTTTGCCGTCGCCGGCGACGATCCCAAGCCGTTCATCGTCGACTTCGCCGGCGCCACCGCCAACGTGCCGGTGCTGCAGCAGGCGGCGGCGGGCATCGGCTCGGTCAACTGGGTGCCCGATCGCGACCAGGTGATCCGGCGGGTGCCGCTGATCTACCGCATCGGCAACCAGTACATCCCGACGTTGACCACCGAGGCGCTCAGGGTCGCCCAGAACGCCGGCTCGTACGTGCTGAAGTCGTCCAACGCCAGCGGCGAGACCGCGTTCGGCCAGCAGACCGGCCTCAACCACATCAGGGTCGGAGGCATCGAGATACCGACCGACGCCGACGGCGGCATCTGGCTGCGTTTCCGCCACACCAACCCGGCGGCCTACATTCCCGCCTGGAAGGTGCTCGCCGGCGAGAACGACCCCAACCAGGTCGCCGGCCGCATCATCCTGGTCGGCACCAGCGCCCCCGGCCTCATCGACCTCAGGGCGACCCCGCTCGACGCCGCCATCCCCGGGGTCGAGGTGCACGCCCAGGCGATCGAGCAGATCATCGCCGGACAGGCGAGCGGCCGTTCGCTCACCCGCCCCGACTACGCCACCGCCGTCGAGCTGGCGGTGACCGTCGTCGTCGGTATCGCGCTCGGCCTGGTGCTGCCGTCGATCTCGGCGGTCACCTCGGCCGCTCTCGGCATCGCGGTGGTGGCGCTGCTGCTCGGCGGCGGCTGGTTCGCCTACACCAAAATGGGGCTGCTGTTCGATCCGTCCTACCCGGCGGCGACCCTGTTCATCCTGGTGGCGGCCGGCACCACTGACGTCTTCCGGCGGGTGGAGCAGCAACGCGGCGAGGTGCGCCGCGCCTTCAGCTACTACGTGTCGCCGACGGTGGTCGAACAGATCATCGCCCACCCGGAGAAGCTGGAACTCGGCGGGGTGGTGCGCGAGGTGACGCTCCTGTTCTGCGACGTGCGCAACTTCACCTCGCTGTCGGAGCAGATGACGGCGCACGAGCTGACCAGCTTCATCAACAGCCTGCTGACGCCGCTGTCCGAAATCATCCTGTCCAACCGCGGCACCATCGACAAATACATCGGCGACGCCATCATGGCGTTCTGGAACGCGCCGCTCGACGATCCCGATCACGCCGGCAACGCCTGCCGGTCGGCGCTGGCGATGATCGCCAGGATGGAAGCGCTCAACGAGACGTGGCGCAACAAGGCGGAAGCGGCCGGCCGCCTCTACAGCCGGGTACGCATCGGCATCGGCATCAATTCGGGCGACGTGTGCGTCGGCAACCTCGGCTCGTCGCAGCGCTTCGACTACTCGGCGATCGGCGACAACGTCAACATCGCCTCGCGCTTCGAGGGCCTGTCGAAGGCCTACGGGGTGCCGATCGTGATCGGCGAGCAGACCATCGGACAGGCCGGATTGGCGGCGATCGAGCTCGACCTGATGCGGGTCAAGGGGCGGGCCAAGCCGACGCGCATCTACGCGCCGCTGGAAGTGTTCGGGGCGAGCGGCGATGCCCACGAGCGGCTGCTGGCCGCCCATACCACCATGCTGACCGCCTATCGCAGGCGTGAGTGGGATGCCGCCGAGAGTGCCATCGGCGCCTGCGAGGCGGCCGGCATCGACGGCCTCGGCGCTTTCTACGCCGTCTATCGCGACCGCATCGCCCAATGGCGGGCAAACGCGCCCCCGCCCGACTGGGACGGCACCTTCACCGCCACCTCGAAATAGGTGCCGGTGTGACCGGGGTCACACGGCATTAACGGTCGCGCTGGTGTAATGGCGGTCGGGAAAGGACGCTGGGGATGAGCGAGTGAACGGACCGGTCGCAGCGCTGATTGCCGTGCTTGTCATACTCGAAGTCAAACACTTCGTGTGCGACTACCCCCTGCAGACGGTCTACCAGGTCAGCAACAAGGGCACCTACGGGCACCCGGGCGGCATCATCCATTCGGGGCTGCACGTAGTGGGCACCGCCTTCGCCTTTCTGGTGATCACGCCAAGCCTGGCGGTCGGCGCCGGCATACTGATCGGCGAGTTCGTGCTGCACTACCACATCGACTGGAGCAAGGATAACCTGATGCGGTGGAGCGGGATGAAGCCGAACGAAAGCCGCTTCTGGTGGGCGATCGGCTTCGACCAGCTCCTCCATCATCTCACCTACGTGGCCATCGCGGCGATCCTGTTCGCGACACGGTGACGCACATCGGCGCCGAGGCCTGTGCAGCGACTGTCAACAGGACGAGGCAACGCTTGCAAAGCAAGGAAATTTCAATAAAACTCGAAGGCGTGGTGATTCGCCGACAACCGGTGCCTTTGACGGGTCGCGGTCGCCGCTGAAACGAGAGGCGGTGCCTTAGGGTTCAATTGATAAATTCGCCATTGTCCATTCAGTCCTGACCTAGTTTTTTCGACGGCGCATTATTCATTCAGATTATTGGCTCGGCTTTTTCGCTCCGGGCGGCACGGCATTTCAGGGGCTTATCGGTTTTGGCGCTTGCTCAGAAAACCGCCGGCATTGCCGGCGGTTTTTCTCTTGGCGGGCCGACACGCGAGGATTTCACCGGGCGGGCGACGCGACTAAACTCGGCGGGCGGGCCGAGGACGAGCGCATGATCGACGCAATCAGGCGATTCTTCGCCGACATGAGCGAACGCCGCGAGCACACCCCGATCGGCGAGGAGGAGTTGCGCGTGGCGGTCGCGGCGCTGCTGTTCCGCGTCATCGCCATAGACGGCGAGGTCACCGAGGAGGAACGCGCCGCGCTCGCCGCCGTACTCAAGCGGCACTTCGATCTCGATCCCGATGAGACCAGGTCGCTGGTCGAGACCGCCAGGAGCGCCGAGGCGGAGGCGGTCGACCTCTACGGGTTCACCAGCGTGCTGACGGCACGGCTCGAGGCGGCCGACCGCGAACGCATCATCGAGATGATGTGGAGGATGGTGTACGCCGACGGTCACGTCGACGAGTTCGAGGACAACGTGGTGTGGCGGGTCGCCGAGCTCATCGGGGTGTCGACGCAGGCCCGCATTCGTCTCAAGCAGGCGGTTCGCGACAGTGCCGGCTGACGCCAAGCCACCGGTGCTGATCGTCCTCCACCAGGAGCATTCGACGCCGGGCAGAGTCGGTCTCCGCCTCAAGGCGCGCGGCCACCCGCTCGACATCCGCCGGCCGCGCTTCGGCGATCCCCTGCCCGAGACGCTCGCCGGCCACGCCGGCGCGGTCATCTTCGGCGGCCCGATGAGCGCCAACGACGCCGACGACTACATCAAGCGTGAAACCGAGTGGATCGCCGTACCGCTGAGGGAGGACGCGCCGTTTCTCGGCCTGTGCCTCGGGGCGCAGCTGTTCGCCCGCCATCTCGGCGCCGCGGTGCGCCCGCATGCCGACGGCCACATCGAGGTGGGCTGGTTCGACCTCGCGGCGACCGACGCCGGACGCCGGCTGACCGACTGGCCGGACCGGGTGCACCAGTTCCACCGCGAAGGCTTCGACCTGCCGGCGGGCGCCACGCTGCTCGCCGAAGGCGCCGAGCGCACCTTCCCCAACCAGGCGTTCTCATACGGGCCGGCGGCGTTCGCCATCCAGTTCCACATCGAGCTGACCATCGCCATGGTCAACCGCTGGACCGGGCACATCGGCGAGCGGGTCAAGCTGCCCGGCGGCCAGGCGGCGGCGCTGCACTTCGAGGGACGGGCGCTGCACGACTGGAAGACGGCGGCATTTCTGGAATCGTTCCTGGAGCTGTGGCTGTCGCGCGACGCCAGGCAGGGCGGACGCGCCGCGGCCGAGTGAGCGGCGTTGCAATCTGCAAAAGCGATTGCAATCGGCAAGGCGAACTCGGTTAACGGGGCGTGAAGGCGACCGACAGGTTGTGATCGATGGCGCGGCGATCACCAGATCTGGTGGCCGGCGGGCTGGCAAGCCCCTTGCGAACAGGTTGGCACGCTGACCTTTCGGTTGTGCGTAGTCAGCGCAAACTGGGCGGGGAGGGGCAAAGGCCGTCGACCCCCGGCGTTGTCCTTCCCCGTCCGGTCCAGCCTGGCGCACGGGCCGTCGGCCTCTCGACGGCCGCCCGAGCAGCCCCTACAACCGCGGCCATGGCCGGCGACAGTCACGATCCGGTGCGGCAAGGCCTGGCGCAGACGCTGCCCCGGCTGTGGCGCTACGCACTGGTGCTGTCGGGCAACCGCGACACGGCCGAAGACCTCGTCCAGGCGACCTGCGTCAGGGCGCTTGAACGTTCTGACCAGTTCGCCGCCGGCACCCGGCTCGACCGCTGGTTGCTCGCCATCCTGCATTCGATCTGGCTGAACGAGGTCAGGGCGCGCAAGGTGCGGCGCGGGCAGGGGCTGGTCGACGCCGATGCGGTGCTGGTGTTTGACGGGCTCGCCCACACCGAAACGAATATCTGGGCCGGTGAGGTGTTACGGGCGGTGCAGGCGCTGCCGGAAGCGCAGCGCGAGACTGTGTTTCTGGTCTACGTCGAGGGCATGAGCTATCGCGAGGCGGCCGGCCTGCTGGCGGTGCCGGTCGGAACGGTGATGTCGCGGCTGGCGGCGGCGCGGGCCAAACTGGCCGACCTCGGCAGCGCTTCGGCGGTGGCCGGGGCGGCGGCGGAAGGCAAACGGTAGCATGGCAAATCCGCACGACGACGGGCAGCCGAGCGACGAGGTCCTCGTCGCCTACCGCGACGGCGAACTTGGCGCCGAGGAGTCGGCCCGGCTCGAGGCGCGACTGGCCGGCGACGCGACCCTCACGGCGCGACTCGACACGCTCGGTCCGGCGCCGGCGCGCTTCGCCGAGGCGTTCGAGCCGCTGCTCGCGGCTGCCCCCGACGAGCGACTGAACGCCAAGCTCGCCGCGGCGCTCGGCGAGCATGCGACGGCGCCCGCGTGGACGCGGCGGCCGTCGCTGCGGGTGGTGGCCGCCGCCGTGGTCGTCTTCGCCGTCGGAGCAGCGGCGGGGTACCTGGCGCCTGTGGCAGTGCGGCCGCGGCCGCCGCAAGAAGCCGCGACGCAGCCGAACTGGCGCGAGGCGGTCGCCGGCTATCAGTCGCTGATCACCAGCGATTCGATGGCGGTAATCAGCGACGACCCGGCGACCATCGGCAAGGAGCTCACCGCAATCGGCGGCAAGCTGTCACTCGATCTGTCGCCGGCCAAGCTGACGCTGCCCGACCTCGATCTCAAGCGCGTCGAGCTGTTCGACTACCTGCAGCGGCCGCTGGCGCAGATCGCCTACCTGTCGTCGGACGGGCCGATCGCGTTCTGCATCATCGCCAACGGCCGCCCGGACGAGGCGAGCGCGTTCGAGCAGCGCGACGGTTTCAACATCGTCTACTGGAACAAGGGCGGACGGGGCTACCTGGTGATCGGGCATGCGCCGCGGGTGCGGCTGGAGACGCTGGCCGGCGAGCTAGCGGAGCGGGTGAGCTAGACGGGGCGCGCCGCTTACGCCTGCACGTAGGTCGAGGGGCCACGCACGTTCTCGTCGATGTGCAGCTTCTGGTGGATCGACGGCATGGCGCGCTCGGCGCAATCGGTGCGCGGGCAGGTGCGGCAGGACACCCCGATCGGGGTGATGATCTGCGGGTCGGCGAGATTGAGGCCGTCGGCATAGACAATCTCGGAAGCGTGGCGGACGTCGCAGCCGAGGCCGACGGCGCGCTGGCCGACGCGGTGGGGCAGGCCGGCGCCGGTGAAGGCGCTGGCGCGGCCGGTGGTGCGGGCGATGCAGAAATAGGTGGCGCCGTCGGGCATGCGCGACAGTTGGGTGCGGATCATGCCCGGCGTGCTGAAGGCATCGTAGACGTTCCAGCGCGGACAGGCGGCGCCGAAGCGGGCGATGTGAATGCCCGAGGCCGAGAAGCGCTTGGAGATGTTGCCGGCGATGTCGACGCGGATGAAATGGAGCGGCACGCCCTCGGCGCCGGGACGTCTGAGCGTGGTCAGCCGGTGACAGACCTGCTCGAACGACACGCCGAAGCGATTGCGCAGGATGTCGACGTCGTAGCGCACGCTCTTGGCGGCATCGCGGAAGAGTTGGTAGGGCATGAGGACGGCGGCGGCGAAATAGTTGGCAAGCGCCGTGCGCATGAGGGCGGCGGCCTCCTCGCTGGCGAAGCGGCCTTCGGCGACGATCTGGTCGATCGCGTCGTGATGGCCGAGATAGGCGATCTGGTGGGCGATCTGGAAAAGACGGCTCGGCGCCGGCAGCATCTCGGAGATCTCGAGGCGCCGGGCGAGACGGTCGTAGTGGCGCGAGCGGCCGCCCATGGCGCCGGCAGGGCGGATCTCGACGGCGACCGAATAACGCTCGCGCAGGATGGTGGTGAGACCCTGATGGAGGGTGTGAATGGCGAGGCCGTGCTCAGCCCACAACTGCTCGGCCCGTTGCTCCAGCTCGGGAAAATAGTTGAGCCGGCGCTGGATGAACTCGGTGACCTCCTCGGAGGGAATGAGCACCGGCGCGGCCTCGGCGGCGTCGTCGCCGGCGCTGGTCTCGGCGTCGGCGGGCAGATGGCGGCGGTAGCCCTGGTAGAGATCGAGGACGGCGCGGCCGACCGCCGGCAAGGTGGCGACCAGCTCCTGGATGTCGGTCGCCTTGACCTCGGCGCTCTCGAAGATCGGATCCGAAAACGCCTCCATCAGCTCGAGCGACAGGCGCTGGTCGGTGTCGGTGGCGAATTCCTTGAGGTCGACGTGGAATTTCTCGACCAGCTTCAAGAGCACGCGCACGGTCACCGGCCGCTGGTTGCTCTCCAGAAGGGTCAGGTAGCTGGCGCTGATGCCGAGCTCGCGCGCCATTTGCGCCTGGTTGAGGCGGTGCTCCTGCCTGAGACGGCGCAGCCGGCCGCCAACGCGCATCGCTTTCATCGCGGGTGAGCCCCTACTTTGTTTACAACATTACATACACGACTTGTGTAGTTGTTGACAATGTTCATGATTTCACTGTGATTTCAGATATTTATTGAAACATGCCGATTGTCAAGCCATGTTGTCGACACCCCCAACGGAGCGCGATCATGACAAACACTACAAACCGATTCGCCGGAATCCGCCGCGACTATTCGCCGGAGGCGGTGGACCGGCTGAAGGGCAACGTCACCATCGAGCATACGCTGGCCAAACTCGGCGCCCAGCGCCTGTGGCGGCTGCTGCACGAACGCAAAGTGGTGGCCTCGCTCGGCGCGCTCACCGGCAACCAGGCGCTGCAACAGGTCAAGGCCGGCCTCGACGCCATCTACCTGTCGGGCTGGCAGGTCGCCGCCGACGCCAACAACGCCGGCGAGATGTACCCCGACCAATCGCTCTACCCGGCCTCGTCGGTGCCGGAGGTGGTGCGCCGCATCAACAGGACGCTGCAGCGCGCCGACCAGATCGCCAAACTCGACGGCGATACCTCGACCTACTGGTTCGCGCCGATCGTGGCCGACGCCGAGGCCGGCTTCGGCGGGCCGTTGAACGCCTTCGAGCTGATGAAGGCCATGATCGAGGCGGGCGCCGCCGCGGTCCACTTCGAGGACCAGCTGGCATCGGAGAAGAAATGCGGCCACCTCGGCGGCAAGGTGCTGGTGCCGACCCAGACGT
>CAZSWL010000165.1:0-2538 GCA_964610725.1 uncultured Bauldia sp. | reverse complement strand
AACGCCAACGAGATAGGCAACGGCACCGCCATCTTCACACGCGACGGCGACGCCGCCCGTTCCTTCGCCGACAAGATCGAGGTCGGCATGGTCGGCATCAACGTGCCGATCCCGGTGCCGGTCGCCTACCACTCGTTCGGCGGCTGGAAGCGCTCGCTGTTCGGCGACCACGCCATCTACGGGCCGGAGGGTGTCCACTTCTACACCCGCCTCAAGACGGTGACCGCGCGCTGGCCGGAGGGGATCAAGGCCGGCGCCGTCTACCACTTCCCGAGCACGCACTGAAGGGAGCGACGGCATGGCCAAGCTGAAGGGCGGCCTCATCCAGATGTCGCTGAAGGGTGACACCGCGATGTCGCCGCAGGAGATCAAGGACAAGATGATCGCGGCCCACCTGCCGCTGGTCGAGGAGGCGGGCAGGCAAGGGGTGCAGGTGCTCTGCTTCCAGGAGGTGTTCACCCAGCCCTATTTCTGCCCGAGCCAGGACGGCAAGTGGTACGGCGCTGCCGAGGCGATCCCCGACGGACCGACCGTCAAGCTGATGCAGGAGCTGGCCAAGAAGCACGCGATGGTGATCGTCGTGCCGATCTACGAGGAGGAGATCACCGGCGTCTATTATAACTGCGCCGCCGTTATCGACGCCGACGGCACCTACCTCGGCAAGTACCGCAAGACCCACATCCCGCAGGTCGCCGGCTTCTGGGAGAAGTTCTTCTTCAAGCCGGGCAACTCCGGCTGGCCGGTGTTCAAGACCGCCTACTGCAAGCTCGGCATCTACATCTGCTACGACCGTCACTTCCCCGAGGGCTGGCGGGCGCTGGCGCTGAACGGGGCGGAGTACATCGTCAACCCGTCGGCGACGGTCGCCGGGCTGTCGGAGTACCTGTGGAAACTGGAGCAGCCGGCGTCAGCGGTCGCCAACGGCGTCTTCATCGGCGCCATCAACCGCGTCGGCACCGAGGCGCCGTGGAACATCGGCGAGTTCTACGGCCAGAGCTACTTCGTCAACCCGCGCGGCCAGATCGAGAAGGAAGCGAGCCGCGACAAGGACGAGCTGATCGTCCATGAGATGGACTTCGAGATGATCCGCGAGGTCCGCAACACCTGGCAGTTCTTCCGCGACCGCCGGCCGGAAGCCTATGCAAGGCTGACCGAAATCTAGGACCTCTGCCTCACCCGATCGGAACCAGCGGCCGGTCGATCACCTCGCGCAGCGCGAACTTCGATTCGATGCGGGCGACACCGGGCAGGTGGCCGAGCACGGTGGCGTGCAGGTGCTCGAAGTCGGCGAGGTCGCGCGCGGCGATCTCGACCAGATAGTCGCTCGACCCCGACATCAGATGGCAGGACAGCACGTTCGGGCACTTGGCCAGCGCCGCCTCGAAGGCGCGCAGCGCGTCGTCGTTCTGGCGCTCGAGCGCGATCTCGACGAAGGCGGTGATGCCGAGGCCGGCCGCGTGGGCGTCGACGAGGGCGCGGTAGCCGCGGATGATGCCCTCGCTTTCGAGGCTTTGCAGCCGGCGCGAGCAGGCCGACGGCGACAAACCGACCTTGCCGGCAAGCTCGACCGCGCTCAGCCGTCCGCCTGTGGCCAGTGCCGCAACGATCTTACGGTCGAACGAGTCCATGCGCACGAAACCATCAAGAATTTACGAATTGGCGCCATAATATAGCAATGGCAGGCGGATTCACAGCCGAAAAATCACGGAAACGGCGCGAAAACGGCGCTATATTGCAATGGACCCGAGGCAACGGGAGGCTGTCATGCTTATCGGTGTCCCCAAGGAAATCAAACCGGATGAGTTCCGCGTCGGCCTGACCCCGGCCGCCGTCGACGAGTTCGTGGCGCATGGCCACCAGGTGGTGGTGGAGACCGGCGCCGGCGCCGGCATCGATGCCGGCGACGAGGCCTATCGCGCCGCCGGCGCCGGAATCGCCAACACCGTCGAGGACGTCTTCGCCGCCGACATGGTGATCAAGGTCAAGGAACCGCAGCCGACCGAATGGACGCGGCTGCGGCGGGGCCAGATCCTGTTCACCTATCTCCATCTTGCCGCCGACGCGCCGCAGGCGCGCGGCCTGATGGCCTCCGGCGTCACCGCCATCGCCTACGAGACCGTCACCGACGCCAAGGGCCGTTTGCCGCTGCTCGCGCCGATGAGCGAGGTGGCCGGCCGGCTGTCGATCCAGGCAGCGGCGACGGCGCTCGAGAAGCCGCATGGCGGCCGCGGCGTTCTGCTCGGCGGCGTCCCCGGCGTTCCTCCCGGCAAGGTGGTCGTCATCGGCGGCGGCGTCGTCGGCACCCAGGCGGCGCGCATGGCTGTCGGCCTCGGCGCCGCCGTGTCGATCCTCGACAAGTCGCTGCCGCGCCTGCGCGAGCTCGACGATCTGTTCGTCGGCCGCGCCGTCACCCGCTACGCCACCCGCGAGGCGGTGGCCGACGAGATCGCCTCTGCCGATGCCGTCATCGGCGCGGTGCTGGTTCCCGGCGCCGCTGCGCCCAAGCTTGTCACCCGCGCGTTGCTTGGGCTCATGAAG
>CAZSWL010000164.1:0-7690 GCA_964610725.1 uncultured Bauldia sp. | reverse complement strand
AGGCGCCGGCCTGGTAGTCCCAGAAGGTGTAGCTGCCGGCCGTCGCCTCGACCGCCCGGATGGCGTCGGTGAGGCCGAGATTGACCAGCCGGCGGAAGACGGCGCGACTCTCCGGCTGGAAAAGGGCGTCCCCGGTCCAGTTGTCGGGAAAGCGCGCATCCTCGGGCTCGGGGATGATATTGAAGTCGCCGGCGAGCACGAACGCTTCCTCCGCGGCCAGATGAGCTGCGGCGTAGGCCTGCAACCGCTCCATCCAGGCGAGCTTGTAGTCGAACCGGTCGCTGCCGGTCGGGTTGCCGTTGGGGCAATAGAGCGAAGCGACGCGCAATGCGCCGCCGGCGACCGACACCACCGCGTCGATGAAACGGGCCTGGTCGTTGCCGTCGTCGTCGCTCAGATGGCGGGAGACGTCCTCGAGCGGAAGCTTCGACAGGATCGCCACGCCGTTGAAGCCTTTCTGGCCGCGGGTGGCGACGTTGTAGCCGAGATCGGCGAACGCCTCGCCGGGGAAGGCGGCATCCTCGCACTTCAGCTCCTGCAGGCAGAGGATGTCCGCATTGGCGTCTTTCAGCCACGCGGCGGCGCCGTCGAGGCGTGCGCGCACGCCGTTGATATTCCAGGTGGCGATCTTCATCAGCCCGTCCCGTGTCGTCGCCGAAAGGCTACTCGCTCGGCCGTCGGTTGGACAGCGCGACCACCGTCGTTATTCTCGGCTGGCGTGCGGGATCGCCGCATGTGAACCAGTCCGACAGCAAGGGAGACCAGTCATGTCGGTTCGCTCGACGGCTCATGCCGAATGGAAGGGATCGCTCAAGGAAGGCGGCGGCCTGATGCGCCTGGGCGGCGGCTTCGAAGGCGCGTTCACGTTCGCCTCGCGCTTCGAGACCGGCCAGGGCACCAATCCGGAGGAACTGCTCGCCGCCGCCCATGCCGGCTGCTTTTCGATGCAGCTTTCCGGGCTTCTCACCAGCCACGGTCATCCGCCCAAGAGCATCCGCACCACCGCCCACGTGACCATGCAGCACGGCGAGGGCATCACCCGCATCGACCTCGAGACCGAAGCCGACGTGCCGGGGATCGCCGAAGACGCCTTCCAGAGGGATGCCGAGCATGCCCGCGAAATCTGTCCGGTGTCGCGCGCGCTGGCCGCGGTCAGGCACGTCACGTTGAAGGCGAAGCTGACCTCGGCTTGACCCCGGCGGGCACCTGCCCGACATTCGCGCGCACCCGAAAGGTGCGACGATGAAACCCGATTCCGTCCGCTTCGACCGGCCGCGGCCGATTCCCTATGAAAGCTTCGACGACGCCGAGGCCGCGGTGGCGCGCATCATCGACATCTATGACCGGCACACCGCCTTCATCCGCGACCGTTTCGCCGCGCTGCTCAAGAACGGGCAACTGCGCGGCAAGGTGCGCGCCACCTATCCGGAGATCCGCTTCCGCACCTCCTCCTTCGCCAAGATCGACTCCCGCCTGTCTTACGGCCACGTTGCCGCGCCCGGCGTTTACGCCACCAGCGTGACGCGTCCGGCGCTGTTCGCGACTTATCTGAGCGAGCAGATCAGGCTGCTCATGCGCAACCACGCTCTGCCGGTCGAGGTCGGTCCGTCGAGCGAACCGATCCCGCTCCATTTCGCTTTCGCCGACGGCATGCATGTCGAGGGCATCGTTGCGGACCGCATCGAGCGGCCGCTGCGCGACATGTTCGACGTGCCCGACCTCGCCGTCACCGACGACGCCATCGTCAACGGCACCTACGTTCCGCCGCAAGGGGGATCGCTGCCGCTCGCGCCGTTCACCGCTTCGCGCGTCGACTACTCGCTCCATCGCCTGCCGCACTACACCGCCACCGAGCCCGAGTACTTCCAGAACTTCATCATCTTCACCAACTACCAGTTCTATCTCGACGAGTTCGTCACTAAGGCGCGCCGCATGATCACCCGCGGCGAGGGTGGCTACGAGAGTTTCGTGGAGCCCGGCAACGTGGTGACGCCGGCCGGCGGCAAGCGGGCGGTGTCCGGCAAGCCGCTGCCGCGTCTGCCGCAGATGCCGGCTTATCACCTGACGCTGCCCGATCACGGCGGCCTGACCATGGTCAACATCGGCATCGGGCCGTCCAACGCCAAGACGATCACCGACCACATCGCGGTTCTCAGGCCGCATGCCTGGGTGATGCTCGGCCACTGCGCCGGTTTGCGCAACACCCAGGCGCTCGGCGACTACGTGCTCGCCCACGGCTACGTCCGCGACGATCACGTCCTCGACGCCGACGTGCCCGGCTGGATTCCGATCCCGCCGCTCGCCGAGGTGCAGGTGGCGCTGGAGGAGGCGGTCGCCGAGGTGACCGGCCTCGAAGGCTTCGAGCTGAAACGGATCATGCGCACCGGCACGGTCGCGACCATCGACAACCGCAACTGGGAGCTGCGCGACTACCGCGAGCCGGTGCAGCGGTTCTCGCAGTCGCGCGCCATCGCCCTCGACATGGAATCGGCGACCATTGCCGCCAACGGCTTCCGCTTCCGCGTCCCCTACGGCACGCTTCTGTGCGTCTCCGACAAGCCGCTGCACGGCGAACTGAAGCTGCCCGGCATGGCCACGGATTTCTACCGTCGCCAGGTCGGCCAGCACCTGGAGATCGGCATCCGCGCCATGGAGAAGCTGCGGGCGATGGCGCCCGAGCGCCTCCATTCGCGCAAGCTGAGAAGCTTCGCCGAGCCGGCGTTCCAGTAGGGCGTGGTCGGAACTAGCGCTTCTCCACCAGCGCCAGCATGTTGCCGCCGGGGTCACGGAAGAAGGCCATCCATTCCTCGATGCCCTTCTTGCCGAGTTCGCCGGCCTCGTCGCGGTGGATCATCGCCGGCGGCTGCAGGAAGCGCACGCCGCGCTTCTGGAACTCGCGGTAGGCGGTCTTGAGATCTTCCACCAGGAAATAGAGGGTGGCTTCCGACGCGGTCGCCGACAGCATCAGCCGGGCGCCCCCGCCCAGGTTGAAGAACGCCAGCCCCGGTGGGTCGAAGCGGGCGATGAACCGGAGGCCGAGCAGGTCGCGATAGAAGGCGACCGAGGCGTCGAGGTCGGTGGCGGTCAAGGCGACCTGATGCAGCTTGTCGAGGCTCGCCCCGGCCCGGGCGACGTGCCCGCCGGCCGCGCGCGTTCGCCCGCCGGCCGCGCGAACCTGGGCGCGCCCGCGGGCGGCCCGTTTGACCGGGGCGGCCGGTTTGCGGGCGCGGGCAGCCGATTTGGCGGCCTTCGCCGGAACCTTCTTCTTTCTTGCCTGGCGTTTGCCCCCCGCCATCGCTCCGCCTCAGATGGAGAAACTGGTACCGCAACCGCAGGAGGCGGTGGCGTTCGGATTCCTTATCTGGAAGGATTGGCCGATCATGTCGTCGACGAAGTCGATTTCCGAACCGCCCATGTAAGGGAGCGACACCGCATCGATGATGACCACCGCCCCGTCGCGTTCGACGACCAGGTCGTCCGTGCTGCGGGCCCGGTCGAGATCGAAACCGTACTGGAACCCTGAGCAACCGCCGCCGGAAACGCTGATTCTGAGCGCCGTGCCTCCCGGCTCCGCCGACAGGATATGCGCGATGCGGCGCGCGGCGCGCTCGGAAATGGTAACGGCGGCTCCTGTATCGACCATCGGCGGTGCCTGAAAACCGTATTATTCCTTGGACTTACCAAGACGAATAGTTATGGGCCCAAGTCGGTTAAGTCAATGGCGACAGCAAGTGCGTTAGTGGCCAGTCCATCGCGAAGCATTGATTCCGGCCTGATTCCGCGGTGCACCATGAGGACGCTGGCCGCTCAGCAAGCGATCACGGTTGTTGGCGGGCAAGCCTCGCCATGACTGTCGCCGGCGGCATTTGCACGATCGGGCGATGACGGTGGCCGAGCGAGCCCCCTACGCGAGCGATCCCGGCGCCAGCCGCGGGCGGTTCCATCCCGAGCCGGCGAGCCTGTCGCGTACCGAATTCGAGCGCGACCGCGACCGCATCATCCACTCCACCGCTTTCCGCCGTTTGAAAGACAAGACCCAGGTCTTCCTCTACGACGAGGGCGACCATTACCGCACCCGTCTCACCCACACGCTCGAAGTGGCCCAGATCGCCCGCGCCCTGGCGCGCTCGCTGCGGCTCGACGAGGACCTCACCGAAGCGCTGGCGCTTGCCCATGACCTCGGCCACCCGCCGTTCGGTCACGCCGGCGAGCGCGCCCTCGACGCCGCCATGGCGGCCCACGGCGGCTTCGACCACAACGCCCAGAGCCTGCGGGTGGTCACCCGGCTCGAGCGGCGCTACCCGCGCTTCGATGGGCTCAACCTCACCTGGGAGAGCCTCGAGGGCCTGGTCAAGCACAACGGGCCGCTCACCGACGGCAGCGGCCGCCCGCTGCGCCCCGGTGCCGATGGTCTGCCGTTTGCCATTGCCGCCTACGCGCGCCTGCAGGACCTGTGGCTGGCGACCTATCCGGCGGCCGAAGCGCAGGCGGCGGCCATCGCCGACGACATCGCCTACGACGCGCACGACATCGACGACGGACTGCGTGCCGGCCTGATCGATCTTGCCGGTCTCTCCGGGACCGACCTCGTCGACCGCATCCTCGCCGACATCGCCAGCGAGTATCCGGGCCTTGCCGAGGAACGCGTGCGCGCCGAGCTGATCCGGCGCACGATCGCGGCGATGATCGCCGACGTTGTCGCCGAGAGCGAGGCCCGTCTCGCCGCGCTGGCGCCGCAGTCGGCCGATGCCGTGCGTCGCGCCGGCCGCCCGGTGGTCGCCTTCTCCGCCGCCGTGGCGAGGGCCGATGCGGCCATCAAGGCCAAGCTCGGCCGCGAGGTTTACCGCAGCCAGCGGGTGATGGAGGTGATGGCCAAGGCCGAGGCGGCGGTCGCGCGGCTGTTCGAGCGCTACCGGCTCGACCCGCAGGCATTGCCCGAGGGCTGGCGGCCTGCCGCCGGCGACGATGACGACGCCAGGGCGCGCCGGATCGCCGATTTCCTCGCCGGCATGACCGACCGCTATGCCATCGCCGAATACCGCCGCCTGTTTGACGAGACCCCCGATTTGGGCTAGGCCGCGCCCGCTTTTGGGCGGCCGGGCATCCGATCGAATGAACATCTTCCATGACTTCACGGATCGGGTGAAGAAGGCGACGCAAGCCGTTATCGAGAATGTTGATGCCGAGCTGCTGGGGCGGATCGTGGTGGAGCCCCCCCGCGACGCCGCCCACGGCGACCTCGCCACCAACGCCGCCATGGTGCTGGCCAGGCCCGTCGGCCTGGCGCCGCGCGATCTGGCTACCCGCCTTGCCGCCAAGCTGGCCGCCGATGACGACGTCGACGCCGCCGAGGTGGCCGGCCCGGGCTTTCTCAATCTGCGGCTGCGGGCGGCCTACTGGCAGCGGGTGCTGCGCGGCATCGTCGAAGCCAGCGCCACCTACGGCGAGAGCGACCTCGGTCGCGCCGCCAGGGTGAACGTCGAATACGTCTCCGCCAATCCGACCGGCCCGATGCACGTCGGTCACTGCCGCGGCGCCGTGTTCGGTGACGCGCTCGCCAGTCTGCTCGCCGCCGCCGGCTATTCGGTCACGCGCGAGTACTACATCAACGACGCCGGCACTCAGGTCGATCAGCTCGCGCGCTCGGCCTACCTGCGCTACCTGCAGTCGCTGGGCGACGAGATCGGCGAGATCCCGCAGGGCTATTACCCCGGCGATTATCTGATTCCGGTCGGTGACGCGCTCGCCGAGCGCTTCGGCGAGACGCTCAAGGAGATGGAGGAGGAGGACGACTGGCTCCCGGTCGTGCGCGAGGTGGTCATCGAAATGATGATGGACGCGATCCGCGCCGATCTGGCGTTGCTCGACGTTCACCACGACGTCTTCTTTTCGGAGCGCTCGCTGATCAGTGGCGCGGTCGACCGCGTCGCCGAGGCGATCGGCTGGCTCGCCGCCAACGGCCTGATCTACCAGGGCAAGCTGCCGCCGCCCAAGGGACAGCTCCCTCCCGACTGGGAGGATCGTGAGCAGACTCTCTTCCGCTCCACCGCCTTCGGCGACGACGTCGACCGGCCGCTCAGGAAGTCCGACGGGACCTACACGTATTTCGCCTCCGACATCGCCTACCACTACGACAAGTACCTGCGCGGCTTCCACGACATGGTCGACGTGTGGGGCGCCGATCACGGCGGCTACGTGCGGCGGATGCAGGCGGCGGTGACGGCGGTCACCGGCGGCAAGGGCAGGCTCGACGTGAAGCTGTGTCAGCTTGTGCGGCTGTTGCGAGCAGGCGAGTCGGTCAAGATGTCGAAGCGGGCAGGGGAATTCGCCACCCTGCGCGAGGTGGTCGAGGAAGTCGGCCGCGACCCCATCCGTTTCATGATGATTTTTCGTAAGAACGACGCGCCTCTCGATTTCGACTTTCAGAAGGTGACCGAGCAGTCGAAAGACAATCCGGTCTTCTATGTTCAATACGCGCACGCCCGCACCGCATCGATCTTCCGGCAGACCGACACGGAAGTGCCGGCGCTGGCGAAGGATGCTGGTGCGCTTGCCGCCGCGCCGCTCGCCCGGCTCGTTGATCCCGGCGAAATCGCGCTGATCCGCCGTTTGGCTGAGTACCCGCGGGTGATCGAGGCGGCGGCGCAGGCGCGCGAGCCCCACCGCGTCGCCTTCTACCTGCACGACCTCGCCTCCGAGTTCCATGCTCAATGGAATCGTGGCAAGGAGTTGCCGCAATTGCGATTTATCAATGGAACAGATTTGAGCGTGACGACCGCACGGCTTGCCCTGGTATGGGCGGTAAAATTGGTGTTGTCGTCCGGACTGGCTATGCTCGGGGTAAGTGCTCCCGAAGAAATGCGCTGAGTCGACCAACCAGCGGGAAATAGATCGGCATGCCCGACCGCTACGATCCCAAACTATCCGTACGCCCGCCGAGCGACCGCAACACCGCCGACGCCCACAGGGCAAAGCCCGCCGAGGACGATCCCCTGGTCGAACTGGCCAAGATCGTTTCCGGCCGCTCAACGCATGGCGGCGCCGGCTCCTCGCCGCGCGGTCGCACCGTGCCGGCGGCGCCGGCCCCGGCCAGGCCGGCCGAGCCGGACATCCTCGCCGACCTGGAAGCGGAGCTGCTCAGCGACCTGCAGGCCTCGTTCTCGGCGATCAAGGACACCTTCACCGCGCCACCGCCCTCGACGGCCCAACCGGCCGGGAGGGCTGAAGAGGCGAAGCCGCGCGCCGCGCGGCCGGCCGAAGCGCCGGTTCCCGAGGCGCGGGCGCGGTCCGCCACGCCGCCGCGTCAACCCGAGAGCGTGCCTGCCCAGCCTCCGCCAAGACCGGCAAGGCCCCTCACGCCTCCGCCGCCGCAACCCGAGAGCAGGCCCGTCCAGGCTTCGCCGCGGGCCTGGTCGGAAGCGGCGCGCGTTGCCGATAGGCCAGCGGGTCCGGCTGCGGTGGGGCGAGCAGCCGACGAACGGGCGCCGCTTGAGCGAGACGAGCCGGCAGCGGCGCCTCCGCCACCGCGGCCAGCCGCCGAGCCGCCGCCCGCGTCCGAGCGACCGCCGGCAAATTTGCGGACGCCGCCGTCCGATCGCACCGAGATCCCGAACCTGCACCTGCGCACGACGGCGGCGCCGGGTCCGCCGCAGCCGGCCCCGCCGCAGGCGCATCCCCGCTGGGAGAAGCC
>CAZSWL010000163.1:0-5289 GCA_964610725.1 uncultured Bauldia sp. | reverse complement strand
TTCATGATGCGGGTGTAGATATTGCCGAACGCCTGCAAGCCGAACAGCGAGGCCGCGTGTTCCGCATTCTCGAACACGTAAGACGTCGTCTGGTAGATCGGCGTAGCGCGTGCGCCGGTGGTCGGGTCGGCCTTGGCGCCGGCGTGGACGGCCAGCGTCGCAAATCCTGGAACGCGATCTTCACTCATGTTTCACTCCCCCGTAGGCTGGCATTCTTGGCGTGAGCGGCAACAAATACCCGGCGGAGGCGCCCGGCGCCATGGCACCAGCCACCGAAATATGGCCCGGGGCAGCAACCGCCATTCTGCCGGCGGTGGCAAATGGCGAAAGCGTTTCTATCCGGCGGGCACCGGCTCGACCGCCTCGCGCACGGCCGGCACAATAAACAGGAATGCACCCGCGCCGATCAAGGCAGCCATGACGGCGAGCACCATCCAGTCGGCCGGGGTCGGCTTGATGACCATGTTGGCGACGATGATGAAGAGGACCAGGAAGTCGAACTTGGCGATGTTGAGCATCTGCTGGCCGATCGCCACCACCTCATCGGTGACGGCGGTCTTGGCGACCATCGCCTCGATCTTCTCGGCCCGCGGCCGGATCAGGAAGTTGCCGGTGACGAACGTGGACAGCCAGCCGGCGATCCCGAGGTCGATCCACAGATCCGCGAAGCTCCACTCGATCCAGGCGGCGATGACGCCGAACACCAGCACCGCCAGCGACGACGGAATGAAGAAGCGCGGCGACAGATAGACGACCTGTCTGACGATGCGCATGTAGCCGTCCTTGTCGTTCTGCCGGTAGGCAACCATCGCCAAGAACACAAGGACGAAGCCGCCCCCGACCCAGACGATGGCGCTGGCCACGTGCAGGAACTTCGCGAAGTCATAGATGTCCATCGCATCCTTCCCGATCGGAGCGCCAAGTACCACCAGGTCAACGCGCCTGTGAAGACGGCACGAGCCCGGCGTCATCCCCAACTTCTGTGAAGCGAGATGCGCCGCGCCGCCCGCCATCCCGCTATGCGCGGTTTGCGATCAGCCGGGCGTGCTCGATACGGGTGCAGCGGTCCATCACCACGGCGACACCTGCCGCCTCGGCCTTGGCCGCTGCCGCCTCGTCGACGAGGCCGAGCTGCATCCATATGACCTTCGGCCGCGGATCGAGCGCCAGTGCCGCGTCGACGATGCCCGGCAGCGCATCGCGGCGGCGGAAGATATCGACGAGATCGATCGGCTCGGGCACGTCGCGGAGCCGCCGGTAGACCGGCTGGCCGAGAATGGTGCCGCCGGCATGGCCGGGATTGATGGGGACCACGTGATAGCCGACGGCGAGCAGGTAGCCCATGACCGAGTTCGCGGGTCGCTCCGGCTTCGGCGAGGCGCCGACCAGGGCGATCGTGCGGGCTCCCGAGAGGAATCCGGCAATAGTTTCATCGGGATAGCTGTTGGCAAGCATCATCGGCTCGAGCGCGATTGGCGACGTGGGCGAATCGACACATGTGGCCACAGTGCAACATGTCCACTGGAAACGGGGTGTCCAACTCAAACCGAACTCGCAAAGCCGGGCGCCCTTGACTAGGATGCTCTCAACCAAGGGCCCCGGAGAGGGCCGAGGCGTGGATACAGAGTGGAGGCGTATCATGTACGCGAAGCGGTTAATTGCGCCGGCGATCATCATGACGGCGGCGCTGGGGGTGAGTGGTGCGTCTGCAGCCGACCTGACCATGCAGCAGCCCAGCTACGTGGCACCGCCGGCGGCAACCGCCGTACCGGAAGTGTGGAAATGGACCGGGTTCCACTTCGGACTTGATTTCGGCGGCCAGTTCGATCTTTCCGATTCGTACGTCGACGCGGAAAACCAACACTCATATTACGGAACTTGGCAGCAGGCACAGGATCGGGCGAATCTGGGCGCCGCCAACTGGTTCATTAGCGGCGACGTCGGGGCAGATTACCAGGTGCCCAACAGCCAGTTCGTCTTCGGCGCATTCGCCAACTACGATTTCCATCCCAGTGACGCCACCGCCAGTCACGAAACGCTGGGAGACGGTCCCTGCATCAACTGCTATGATGTGCAGCCGAGCTTGAATAATCCAAATTACAACAACAGCTCTGCCGTCGACACCGTAAACTCGCAGCAGACGCGTTACAGGGACACCGGTAACACGGTCACCTACGGTGACGCCTGGGGCGTCGGCCTGCGCGCCGGCGTTCTCGTCAATCCCAGGGCACTGGTATACGTGCTGGGCGGCTACGGCCAGAAAGAGATCAATGCCGAGAGCTACTACTACTTCAACTACTACAACGGGCTGGAGTACAACAGTGGTCTCAGCGCCGGCGGCTGGCGGCCGGGCTGGTTTGTCGGAGCCGGCATCGAAGCAGCCGTCGGCAAGCACACCACGCTTGGCCTCGAGTATCGTTACGCCAGATACAGCGGTTTCTCCGCATCTTGCGAGATCGATACGGCGAATCCTTGCGCACAGAGCAACGTGGGCACAGAGGGCCCGTTCACAAGCTATACCGGACCATATGATTTCAATTACGCCGAAATGAAAGTCGGCGATACCGGCAGCCACACGGTCCGGGCGCGGCTCTCCTACTGGTTCAACTAGCCGAACGCTTGCGTAGTCCCGGATGGACCGGGACGACCGCAGAAATCGAGAAGGCCCCGCCTCGGCGGGGCCTTTTCGTTGGCCGCACCAGGGTGTGGCGGTATTGGAATACCTCCTACGCACCTCGTTGGAAATGTTGGCAAAATCGCTTGACGGCGGCGCTGCGGCGGGCTAGGAACGCGCCGCTTCAGACAGGCACAACGGTGGTCATGGCAACCTTCAATCTCAAACCGGCCGACGTCGACAAGAAGTGGGTGGTGATCGACGCCACCGGCCTCGTCGTCGGCCGCCTCGCGGCGGTGATCGCACGGCGCCTGCGCGGCAAGCACCGGCCGACCTATACCCCGCACGTCGACTGCGGCGACAACGTCATCGTCGTCAACGCCGCCAAGGCGGTGTTCACCGGCCGCAAGCGCGAGGACAAGCTCTACCACTGGCACACCGGCCACATCGGCGGCATCAAGCAGCGCACCGCGCACCAGATTTTCGAGGGCAAGTTCCCCGAGCGCATCGTCGAGAAGGCCGTCGAGCGGATGATGCCGGACGGGCCCCTCGCCCGGCGCCAGCTCAAGAACCTGCGCGTCTACCCCGGGCCCGACCATCCGCACGCCGCCCAGACGCCCGAGGCGATCGACGTGGCCGGCGCCAACCGCAAGAACGCGAGGACTGCCTGACATGGCCGACCTTCAGTCTCTGCGCGACCTCGCCCCCGCCGAGGAGGCCCCGGCCGCGCCTGTCCACGTCCAGAAGCTCGACGCACACGGCCGCGCCTACGCCACCGGCAAGCGCAAGGACGCTGTCGCCCGGGTGTGGCTTACCCCCGGCGGCGGCCGCATCCTGGTCAACGGCAAGGAGTTCAGCGAATATTTCGCCCGGCCGGTGCTGCAGATGATCGTCCAGCAGCCGGTGGTCGCCGCCAACCGCACCGGCCAGTACGACGTCAAGGCGACGGTTTCCGGCGGTGGCCTGTCGGGCCAGGCCGGTGCGCTCCGTCACGGCATTTCACGGGCGCTCACCAACTACGAGCCGGAACTGCGCACCGTCTTGAAGCGCGGCGGCTTCCTCACCCGCGACCCGCGCGTCGTCGAGCGCAAGAAATACGGCCGCCGCAAGGCCCGCCGCTCGTTCCAGGTCTCCAAGCGCTGATCGGCGCCCGCGTCCAGTCTCGAGGGCGGGTCGATCGCGGCCCGCCCTTTTTCGCAGCCATTGCGTTGACGTACGATGCCGACCATGACCGAGCCGACCGACAAACCGCCGACTGACAATGCCTTCCTCGGACCGCTCATGGGCGGCGCCGTCGAGCCGACCTATGGCGGGGCGCTGTCGTTCATGCGCCGACGCTACGGCCGCGATCTTGCCGGCGTCGACGTTGCCGTCTGGGGCATTCCGTTCGACAGCGCCACCACCAACCGGCCGGGAGCCCGCTTCGGCCCGCAGTCGATCCGCCGCGCCTCCGCCATCCTCGACGGCGACCCGCAACACCCGTTCGGATTCGACCCGTTCGAAACGCTGGCGGTTGTCGACTATGGCGACTGCGCCTTCGACCACGGCAGACCGAGCGAGGTCGCCGGTGACATCGAGCGCCAGGCGGCGTCGATCATCGCCGGCATTACGCAGCTTTTTTCGCTCGGCGGCGATCATTTCGTCACCTACGGACTGCTCAGGGCCCACGCCCGCCGCTACGGCAGGCTCGGTCTCGTTCAGTTCGACGCGCATCAGGACACCTGGCCCGACGACCCGGCCCGCATCAGCCACGGCAGTTTCGTCGCTCGCGCCGTCGCCGAGGGTCTCATCGACCCGGCCCGCTCGATCCAGATCGGCGTGCGCACCCAGGCGCCGCAGGATTGCGGCATCGCCGTCCTTTCCGCCGAGACCGTCGACGCCGTCGGCGTCAGCGGTATCGCCGAGCGCATCAAGGAACGGATCGGCAGCGCCAGCGCCTACCTGACCTTCGACATCGACTGCCTTGACCCGGCGTTCGCTCCGGGAACCGGCACCCCCGTTGCCGGCGGGCTGTCGAGCCGCGAGGCGTTGAGTATCCTGCGGGCGCTGGACAGCGTCGATTTCATCGGCGGCGACGTGGTCGAGGTGTCGCCGCCCTACGACCACGCCGACGTGACCGCCCTCGCCGGTGCGACGGTGGCGATGCACTATCTTTGTCTTCTCGCCGAACGACGGCGCGGCTGAGCCTTCGCCGCGTCCCTCGCGCAGGGCTGCGCGGCGTGCCATAGAGAGCCCCATGAGCACCACCATCCCCATCGGCGTTCTCGGTGCCTCCGGCTATACCGGTGCCGACCTCGTCCGCCTCGCCATAGCCCACCCGGCGATGAAGATCGCGGCGCTCACCGCCAACACATACGCCGGCAGGACCATGGCAGAGGTATTCCCCCACCTCGGCTTCGTCGAATTGCCATGCCTGACCACGATCGAGGATGCCGACTGGGGCGCGGTCGCGGCGGTCTTCTGCGGCCTTCCCCATGGCACCACCCAGGAGATCGCCAGGGCCGTGCTGGCACGCCACCCCGAAGTCAAGTTCATCGATATGTCGGCCGATTTTCGCCTGCGGGATCCGGCCACTTACGCCGCGTGGTACGGCCACCCCCACCAGGCGCCGGAGCTGCAGGCGGAAGCGGTCTACGGCCTCACCGAACATTACCGCGCAGCGATCCGCGGAGGCC
>CAZSWL010000162.1:0-8747 GCA_964610725.1 uncultured Bauldia sp. | reverse complement strand
CGGCCGCCGCAGTGCGCCCGGTCGCCGAGCAGAACAACATCATCTACTTTCCCTATTCCTTCCCGAAGTCGCTCTACACCAAGCCGGCGGAGAACGCCGTGCTCGGCATGGTTGCCAGCTACCAGTCGGGTCCGGCGATCTACAAGTATCTGAAGGACCACAACGGCGTGAAGACGATCGCCTTCGTCGCGGCCAATGAATCCGACCCGCTGAGCCAGCGCGACAACGGCGTGGCGGCTGCCAAGGCGCTCGGCCTCGACGTCGTGGCCTCCTCCGACACCTATTCAACGGATACGACCGATTTCACTCCGGTGATGACGCCGATCGTGCAGCTCAAGCCCGACCTGTTGGTGCTGTCGGGCGTCGCGCCCGCCAACGCGCCGCTGCTCATCCGTTCGGCGCGCGAGCTCGGCTTCAAGGGCCTCATTTCGACGGAGACCGCCCAGGACGCCAAGGTGCTTGCCGAGGGCGCGGGTAACGAGGCCAACGGCTTCATCTCGGTGGGTGGGGCTTCGACGCCGGAGATCGCCTCCGACGCCATGAAGGCGTTCGTCGCCCACTACACCAAGATGTTCGGCGAATACAACGACGAGTCCAACACCAAGGTCTACGCGCTCCAGTACATCGTCGACACCCTCAAGGCCAATCCCAAGGCGATGGACGACGTGAAGGAATTCATGAAGACCATGAACACCTTCTCCGTGGCCAACCCGTACCTGAAGGACCCCAACGCCAAGCTGACCTATGTCGGCATGACCTCTTTCGGCCAGAAGCGTCAGCTCTCGGTGCCGCTCGTGGTCAACCAGTACGAGAACGGCGCGTTCAAGACGCTTTTCATCGGACAAGTTGACTAGTCCGCGCACGTCCGTCTGAAATCTCGGAGCCGGGTACGCCCGGCTCCTATTTGCGGGGCCGCGTCGCCTGGCTCGCGACGCCGCGGCGGCATTGACGGGGGCAGTCCGTGGAACAGGTCATCGTCAATGGCCTCTATCTCGGCGCGCAGTACGCGCTGATCGCGCTCGGGCTGACTCTCATTTTCGCCCTGATGAACGTGCTCAACTTCGCCCACGGACAGATGTACGTTCTCGGCGGCTTCGTCACCTACACTGTCTACGGCCGCTGGCATCTGCCGTTCGTCGTGGCGCTGATCGCCTCCTCGGTGACGCTCGCCGTGCTCGGGGCGCTGATCGAGAAGTTCCTCTTCCGTACGGTCATCCGAAGGTCGGCGCGCGAGGAGAGCACCATGCTGCTCGCCGCGGCGATCGCTTTCCTGTTCGACGCGGTGATCCTGCTTGTCTTCGGCGAGAAGCAGCGCGGTGTGCCCAAGATCGTCGATGGCGTTCTGAACACCGGCGCCATCATCATTCCCTACGACCGCGTGCTGGTCGCGGGTCTGGCGATCGTTTTCATCGTCGCCTTCATGCTGTTCATGCAGTTCTCGCGGCCGGGACGCGCGATGCGGGCGCTGGCGCAGGACCGCGTCGCCGCCCAGTTGATGGGGGTCAATGTCGACCGCTATTCGATGGTTGGTTTCGCGACCGGCGCGCTGCTCGCCGGCCTGGTCGGAGGCTTGCTGGTCGCCATCACCGGCGTCAACTCCGGCATCGGCGGGCCGATCTCGATCAAGGCCTTCATGATGGTCATGATCGGCGGCGCCGGCGTGGTCGGCGGCGCCATCGCCGGCGGCTTCATCCTCGGCATGCTCGAGGCGGTCGGACTCTCCGTGCTGCATGCCTACGGCGACATAACCTACCTGGTGATCTTCGCCAGCCTCATGGTCTTCCTCAGCATCCGGCCGAACGGCCTGATGGGCAAGCCGTGGGGCTGACGGCGATGTCCGTCGTCGCACGGCTCGCCGCGTTCCTGGCACTGGTGGTCGCCCTGCTGGTTGGTGTGCCGAAGGCGATCGCGCTGACCGGCCGGGTCGACCTCTACTACACGCTGACGCTCACCTCGTTGCTGTCGATCGCCAGCGCCGGGGTGTGGATCACGTTCTATATCGGACGGATCAACATCGGTCAGGCGGCCTACGCGCTGACCGGCGCCTATGTGTCGGCGATTCTCGTCAGTGCCTACGGCGTGTCGTTCTGGCTGACCGTGCCGATTGCCGGATTGGTGTGCGCGGCCGCAAGCGTGCTGATCGGGCTGCCGATCCTCAGGCTGCGCGGGGTCTATTTCGCGATGGTAACCCTGGTCTCGACCGAGGTCGCCCGGCTGCTGGCGCTGGCGCTGCCGATCACCGAGGGGGCGAAGGGCATGGTCAACCTGCCGCTGCCCGGCCCGCTCGACATCGCTGGCGTTACCGTGATCCCCGATTTCGCTCACCTGGCCAATCTGCGCCTCGGCTTTTACCTGCTGTCGGTGGTGCTGATGCTGGTCACCTTCACCATCCTCTACCGACTGGTACATTCGCGCGTCGGTAGCCTGTTCCTCTCCCTGCAGCAGAACGAGGAACTCGCCTCGTCGGTGGGAATCAACATCGCTTACCTGCGCATCATCGCCTACGCCGTCTCCTCTTTCTTCGGCGGCATCTCCGGGGCGATCTTCGCGGCCATCTCCCAGTCTGTCTATCCGTCGAGCTTCACCGTCGCCGACTCGGTCAACTTCATGCTCAATTGCTTCCTCGGCGGACTGGGCTACGTGGTCGGGCCGCTGGTCGGCACGTTCGTGCTGCGCTTCGGGTGGGACCTGCTGTTCCAGGCCGAGCAATACCAGCTGCTCATCTATTCGATTGTGCTGATCGGTCTGATGCTGGTGCTGCCCAACGGTCTTGTCAGCCTGGTCGGGATCAGGCGCCGCAAGGCTGCGCGCTGAGATGGACGGCATCCTGCAGGTCGAAAGCCTGACCAAGCGCTACGGCGGTCTGGTCGCGGTCAACGATGTGTCGTTCAACCTGATGGAGCGCGAGATCCTCTCCGTCATCGGGCCCAACGGCGCCGGCAAGTCGACCCTGTTCAAGCTGATCTCGTCGTTCGTGCGGCCGACCTCCGGCAAGGTCGTTTTCCAGGGCGGGCGGATTTCCGGTCGCGCGCCGCATCTGGTGGCGCGCCAGGGCGTCGTGCGCACCTTTCAGGAGGCCACCATATTCAAGGGCATGACCGTCAGGGACAACGTGATCGTCGCCCATCACCTGCGCTCTCACGCCAGCCTGTTCGGCTTCTTTCTCGGTACGCGTAGTGCGCGCGCCGACGAGGCGTCGTTCGCCCGCTCGGCCGACGAAATCCTGGATTTCCTGGGCCTCGGCGATCTTCGGGACGAGCTGGCCGGGGCGTTGCCCCAGGGTCATTTGCGCGCGCTCGGCATCGCCATCGGCCTGGCCACCGACCCGAAGGTGCTGCTCCTTGACGAGCCATTTGCTGGCATGAACCAGGACGAGACCATGCGCGCCGTCGACATGGTGCGCGGCGTGCGCGACCGTGGCATCACGGTGATGCTGGTCGAGCACGACATGGCTGCGGTGATGCGGATCTCGGACCGGATCGTGGTGCTCAACTTCGGCGTCAAGATCGCCGAGGGCACTCCCGACGAGATCCAACACGACGAGAAGGTCATCGAGGCCTACCTCGGCGTCGAGGACGAGAGCATCGGGACGTAGCGATGACCTTGCTCTCCGTCGACGACGCCGAACTCTATTACGACCACGTCTACGCGCTGAAAGGCGTGTCCGTCGCGGTCGAGGAAGGCGAGACTGTTGCGTTGATCGGCGCCAACGGAGCCGGCAAAACGTCGATCCTGCGGGCGATCACCGGCCTGAGGAGGCTGCGCCGCGGCACGATCACCTTCGCCGGCCGGCGCATCGAGGGAGAGGATCCCGACCGCATCGTCAGGATGGGCATCGCCATGGTGCCCGAGGGCCGGCGCGTTTTTTCGTTGATGTCGGTGAAAGAGAACCTCCTGATGGGTGCCTTCACGCGCACCGACAAGGCGGACATTGCGGCGAGCCTCGACATGGTGCTGACGCGGTTCCCGCGTCTGAAGGAGCGGTTTGGCCAGCAGGCCGGCACGCTCTCCGGCGGCGAGCAACAGATGATGGTCATCGCCCGCGCCCTGATGGCAAAGCCCAGGCTCCTGTTGCTCGACGAGCCTTCGCTCGGCATCGCGCCCAAGCTGGTGCAGGACATCGCCCGCTCGATCGTCGCCATCAACCGCGACGAGAAAGTCAGCGTGCTGCTGGTCGAGCAGAACTCGCGCATGGCGCTGCGTATCTCTCAGCGTGCCTACGCGCTGAGCACGGGCACGGTGGCGCTCAGCGGCGAGTCGGCCGACCTCCTCAACGACGAGCGGGTCAAGCGGCTCTATCTCGGTGGCGAACTGTAAGAATCGGGCGGGACGGCTGATGCGCATCCTGGTGGTGAATCCCAATACGACCGAATCGATGACCGGCAAGATCGGCGCGGCGGCGAGGGCGGCGGCCGCGCCGGGCACTGAAATCACCGCGGTCAATCCCGATGCCGGCCCGGTGAGCATCGAGGGCTACTACGACGAGGCATTTTCGGTGCCGGGGCTGCTGGCCGAGTTGGCCGGGCGACCTGACATGGACGCCTACGTCATTGCCTGCTTCGACGACACCGGCCTGGAGGCGGCGCGTTGCGCGGTCGAGGCGCCGGTGGTCGGTATCGGCGAGGCGGCGTTCCATCTGGCGAGCCTGATTGCGGGTCGCTTCGGCGTGGTCACGACGCTGGCGCGCTCGCTGCCGGCGATCGAGCAGAACCTGATCAAATACGGCCTTGCCAGCCGCTGCGCCCGCGTGCGCGCCAGCGAGGTCGCGGTGCTCGACCTGGAGGAGCCGGGCTCGGGGGCCGCGCGCCGCATCTCGCAGGAGGTGGGCGCCGCCGTACGCGAGGACAGGGCCGAGGCGATCGTGCTCGGCTGTGCCGGCATGACCGACCTCGCCGATGCGCTGGCGCGGGAGCACGGCGTGCCGGTGGTGGACGGGGTGGCGGCGGCGGTGAAATTGTGCGAGGGGCTGGCCGCGCTCGGGCTGAAAACCTCGAAAATCGGCGGCTACGCGCCGCCGCGACCCAAGCGTTTCACCGGCATGTTCGCCGCCTGGTCACCGGACCAACACCGTTAACCAACCGTCGCGAGCGGGCGTTTCACCGGCTGCGGTGCGTCAGCCGAACGAGACTCCGGCCACCGCGTCCCACTCCGCCATCGGTGGCGGGATGGGCTGCGGGCCGGCGCCGGGGACCGACTGGTCGAAGTCAACGGTTGCGCCGGTCATCATGCCGGACTCGTCGGAGGCGAGGAAGGCGACCGCGCGGGCGACCTCGTCGGGCTTGAGCAGCCGGCCGAACGGCTGCGACGCCTCCGCCTTGGCCAGCCAGTCGTCGCCGCCGCCATGGTAGCGCCGCTGGGTTATGTCCTCGGCCGGCGTGTCCATCCAGCCGAGAAGCAGGGCGTTGACCCGAATGTGCTGGCGGGCAACCGAATAGGCGACGTTCTTGGTGAGGATGTTGAGCGCACCCTTGGAGGCGGCGTAGGCGGTCAGCATCGGCACGCTGCCATAGGACGACACGCTCGAGATGTTGACGATCGATCCGCCGTTGTTGCCGCGGTTCATCAGCTTGATGGCGTGCTGCATGAGGAAGAAAGGGGCGCGCACGTTGACGGCGAACATGCGGTCGAACAGCTCCGGCGGGGTGTCCCAGATCGAGCCGCGCTCGGTCAGCGCAGCGCCATTGACCAGAATATGGAGGGCGCCGAACGCCTTGTCGGCCTCGGCGACGATGCGCCGGCAGTTGTCGACATCGGCGACGTCGCCGGCGACGAACGCCGCCTTGCAGCCCTTGCCGGCGAGATCGGCGGCGACCTTCTCGCCGCGCTCGCGGTTGCGTCCGGTGACGAGGATGCCGGCGGCGCCGCGCGCGGCGAAGAGCCGCGCGATGGCCTCGCCCAGGCCCTGGGTGCTGCCGGTGACGATGGCATACTTGCCGGAGAATGAGCCTGGGTCAGCCATGGTGTTGTCCTCGTTTAAAGTGGTTGCGACGGTTGGGGTTATCTCACGCCGCGATTTTTTCCCAGCGATTGCTCTTCGCCGATGCTTCGATGGCGGCGACGATGCGCTCGTTGGCAAGGCCGAAGGAAAAATCGGGAAAGCAGCCGCCGTTCATGACGCCGGTGACGAGGTCATGGACCTCGATCACCTTGACGTCGAAATAGCCGAGGCCGCCGCCACCATAGTCGAAGGGCAGGAAGGCACGGAACTGCGGCACTTGCGATCCGACCAGCAGGGTCTTGAAGCCGCGGTCCGGCTTCGCGTCGGAGAGCCTCGCCAACTTCAGCTCGTTGAAGCGCTCGCCGTCCATCAGGATGGTGCCTTGCGTGCCGCTGACCTCCCACTGGATGCCGAACACCCTGCCGACGACGACGCGTGAGGCCTCGATCACGCCCGCGGCGCCCGAGGTGAAGCGGAGCAAGGCCTGCACCTGGTCCTCGTTCTCCACCTGCCGCCGCTGCGAGTCGCTGGCTGCCTTGGCGGAATAGCCGGCGCCGGCGGCCGCCACCGGCCGCGTCGCGAACCAGGTCTGCTCGCTCGCCACGACGCTGGCGACGTCGCCGATCAGGTACTGCGCAACGGAGATGGTGTGCGAACCGAGATCGCCGAGCGCGCCGGAGCCCGCCTCCCGGCGCGAGCAGCGCCATGACCACGGCAGATCGGGATCGGAATAGAAGCCCTGGTCGAACCAGCCGCGGAAGCGCATCGGCTTGCCGATGGCGCCGTCATCGATGAGCCGGCGAGCGAAGATCGCCGCCGGCGTCTTCAGGTTGTTGAAGGCGACCATGGTGCGCACGCCCGCCTTGGCGGCGGCGGCCGCCATCTCCTCCGCCTCGGCGACCGTCACCGCCAGCGGCTTCTCGCAGTAGACGTGCTTGCCCGCCGCAATCGCCTTGAGTGCCATCTCGTGATGCAGGTGGTTGGGCGAGGTGATGTCGACGAGTTCGATGCCGGGGTCGGTGACCAGGGCCCGCCAGTCACCGGTCCAGCGCGGAATGCCGAAGCGCTCCGCCGCCGCCTTCGCCGTGGGTTCATCGCGATCGGCGAGCATCGTCAGAACCGGTCGCGCCGGCAACTGGGGGTAGAGCAGGGCGGCGCGGCGAATCGCATCGACATGCGCCTGACCCATGAAGCCCGATCCGATCAGGCCAATTCTCAGCTCGTTCAAGCACACATCTCCTTGCTTGCGCGATGCGGTGACGGCGGCAATCAGATTTTCTGTAGCTCGTAGCTGGCCTTCTCGACGATGTAGACGCGCTGCAACAGCTCGACCGACTTGCGCATGCCCTCCATTGGCGACAGCGCCATGTCCTCGTGCTCGATCGACAGCACGCCGTCATAGCCGGCGCGCCGGAGCGCCAGGCAAAAGGCGCGCCAGAAATCCTCGCCGTGGCCGTAGCCGAGCGTCACGTAGTTCCACGAGCGCTCGGCCGCTTGAACGTTCGGCCGTGTCTCGAGGCGGCTGTTGAGCGCGGCGTTGCGCGGGTCGATGCGCGTATCCTTGGCGTGCACGTGGAAGATCGCCGGCCCCAGCGCCTCGACGGCCGCTACCGGATCGGCGCCCATCCACATCAGATGGCTCGGATCGAAGTTGGCGCCGACCGTCTCGCCGCATGCCTCACGCAGCCGCTTGAGCGTCGCCACGTTGTAGACATTCTGGCCGCCGTGCATCTCGAGGCAGAGATGGCGGATGCCCTTCCTGCGGGCGAAGGCAACCAGCTCCTTCCAGTAGGGGATAAGCACCTCGTTCCATTGCCATTCGAGGATCTCGGTGGCTTCCGGCGGCCACGCCACGGTGATCCAGTTCGGATGCTTGTCGCCCGGTGCGCCCGGGCAGCCCGACATCAGGACGACGCGATCGACGCCGAGCTGGGGGGCCAGTTCGATCGTTTTGCGGATGACCTTGTCGTGCGCTTTGCCGCTTTTTCCCGGGTGCAGCGAGTTGCCGTTGCAGGTGAGGGCGCTGACGGTGAGGTTGCGCTCGCGCAGCGCCGCCTTGAAGCGATCGCGCGCCGGCTTGCTCCTCAAGAGAGCGTCGATATCGATATGCGGCGCCGTCGACCAGTTGCCTGTGGCAAATTCGACGCAATCGAGGCCGAGGCCGGCGGCAGTGTCGAGCACCTGCTCGAAGCTGAGCGAACCGAGGCTATCCGTCACCATTCCGATCTTCATTTCCGCCTCCCTAAGCGCCAGCGGGGTGCCGGGTTGAAAAACATGAGCGCACCGCCAAGCTGCCAAACCACCAGATGTCCACGCAAGCGCACGGAACCGATGCCGGATGCATCAGGCGCCCGTCAGGTAGCAGGTAGCGTCGGTCGGCCGAGCTGTGTACAGCGCCGGCTTGTCGCGCATCCTGACGGTTTCGAGTTCTCCGCTGTCGGCGGCGCGAAGCGCTGCCTCGGCCACCAGCGTCGAGGCATAGCCGTCCCACGGGCCGGGCTCGGTTGCCGTGCCTCGCCCCGTCACACCGTTCCGCCGAGCTCCTCCGACAGGTCCTGCAACTCCTTGTCGCCGGCCATCTTGGTCTGGAGCTCGTCGAGGGTGATCTCCGACTTAATGAACGTGCCCATCGTGCGGCCGCGATTGAGAACGGTGAATATATCGCCGACCGCGTAGGCGTGACGGACGTTGTGGGTGATGAAGATGACGCCAAGCCCGCGGGCACGCACCTGGCGGACGAACTTCAGCACCACCGAGGTCTGCGCCACGCCGAGCGCCGAGGTCGGCTCGTCGAGGATGAGCACCTTGG
>CAZSWL010000161.1:0-9499 GCA_964610725.1 uncultured Bauldia sp. | reverse complement strand
GACCTTCTGGTTGACCACGTCCTCGATACGGCTGATCACCGCCGCGACGTCGCCCTTGGTGTCGATGACGTTGACGTCCCAGCCCTTGTCCTTGGCGGCGTCCTGGAAGCCCTCGACGTAGAACTGCGTGCCCGGCTGGGCGAGGTATGGCGTGATGACGGCAATCTTGGGCTGCGCATGGGCGGCGCCGGATAGCGCGCCGAAAACGACTGCCGTTGCTCCCACGACCCAGGCACCCAACGAGCCAACGGCTGAACGACCGAACATGTTTCCCTCCAACGGCGGAAATCCCTGTGACTTCTTGCTTATGCGGCCGTGCCTCCGCAATATCGCGGCGCCCCGGCTCGCACTGTCCGCGCCGAAACTATAGGGGATCGGCCAGCCAAAAAGCCATAGCCGCCCGGGGCGGACGGGAAGGTCGTAGTGGCGCAATCGACCCTGATCGGCATCGATATCGGCACCAGCGCGGTCAAGGCGATCCTCATGGACCTCGACGGCAATCCGCTCGGGCTCTTTGCGCAACCGTACCCGACCGCCCGACCGAAACCCGGCCAGGTCGAACAAGATCCACGGGACTGGATGGCGGCCGTAATCGCGGCCCTTTCCACCTTTGCAGAGGCGCACGATCTCTCCGGCCTGCTCGGCATCGGCCTGGCCTCGCAGGTCAACACCCATGTGTTCGTCGATGCCGAAGGCGGGCCGCTGCTGCCGGCGATCGTCTGGCAGGACGGGCGCTGCGGCGAGGACGCCGCCATCCTCGACGCCAGGATCACATCGGCGCAGAAGACGGCCTGGTTCGGCGGACCGTTTCCGATCGACGCCAGTCATGCGCTCAGCCGCATGGCGCACGTGGCACGTCATCATCGCGACCTCTATGCACGCACGCGCTACGTCCTGCTGCCGAAGGACTTTTGTGGCCTGGGGCTGACCGGTGAGGTGGCGACCGATCCGATCGCAGCGGTCGGCCTGGTCGATGGGGCGCTGCACTACCTGGAAGACCTCATCGCCCTCGTGCCCGACGCGCGAGATAAGCTCGCGCCGCTGCGCGCCTTCACCGATCGTATCGGCAATGTCCGCGCCGGGCTGCCGTGCGCAGACACCGCCGTCTTTGTCGGCGCGATGGATGCCTGGGCGGCGATGTTCGGCGTCGGTGTCGCCGCTGACGGCAGCGCCATGTACCTCAGCGGCAGCAGCGAGGTTCTCGGCATCATCTCACCACGGCAAGCGCCGAGGCCGGGCGTGATCGTGTTCCCTCCGTACGAGGGAATCAGGCTGCACGCGGCGCCGACACAGTCGGGCGGAGCCTCGCTGGCCTGGCTGGCGACGCTGCTCGGCCGCGGGCCGGAGGAACTCTCCGCGCTCGTCGCTGCGACGCCAGCCTCCGCCAAGGTTCCCGTGTTCTTGCCGCACCTGCAAGGTGAGCGGGCGCCGCTCTGGGATATCAAATCGCGCGGGGTTTTCGCCCGCGTCGAGGCGTCGACGGGGCCGGGAGAGCTGAGCCGATCGGTCATGGAAGGCGTCGCGTTGTCTGCCCGACTCGCGTTCGAGGCGATCGAGCGCTCGGCCGACTTGGCCGTCGATTGCCTCCACATGGGCGGCGGCGGTGCCCACTCGGATAGCTGGTGCCAAATCCGGGCCGACGCCCTCGGCAGGACGATCCGACGTGTCAAGGTCCTTGATGCCGGCGCGTTGGGCGCTGCCCTGATCGCCGGGGTCGGGGTGGGCGCCATGCCCTCGTTCGAGGCGGCGGTCGATCGCCTCGTCACTTTCGAGCGCACTTTTGATCCCGACCCGGCGGCCCGCGGGTATTACGACACCAAATTCGGCAAGTACCAGGAGCTCTACGCCGCCCTCAAAAGCTTCAACGACGATTATGAATGAGCAAAAGCCCGCCCCGAGAAGCCAAGTTGCGGCAGAGTGGCGGTAACAGCAGCCGGATAGGCGAGGCGATCAAGAGCATCGTCGCCAACCGCTGGGCGCGTCCAACCCGGTCAGCTCGATGTGCCGACGGGGGCCGATGTCTCCGCGACGCCGGCCCGTTAACCTTTCCTCAACCATGTTTGCCCTAGTTCGACCGGTGATCCATGCCGCGGGAAGGGTGTCTGTCCGGTGGAAGAGCAGCCGATCCTCGAACGAACGCTAACGACACCGATGATGCCGGCCGGGCTGGCGGAGGCAATCGCGGGTATTGCAATCCCAGCTGCGATCGTGCCGGTGAGGACCTATGCCGGCGAGACGGAAGACGAGGCGCTGGCGCGATACGGCATGCGCCGCGACGACGTCGAAGCACGGGTACTGTTCCTCAATCTAGGCTGAGGGCGGCGTGCGCTGAGCGGCGGGAAGGAGCAAAGCATTTCGATCTCCTTGCGTTGATCGTCGAAATCCCGACCCCGCCCTCCTCGCCGGCAGGTGAAGGCCGTCGCCGCCCTATGCCTTACGCCCGGCAACCTCATGACTGGTTCGACTGAATTGAGGTACGGCGATTGCCACCGGCCCGGTACCGATTCATGTCGCTCCTCGCGATCGTAGTGATTGCGGGGCGTTGACGAGATTGCGCAAGCCGCCATCGCGAAGATAGAGCATCGCAGTCTCGACCGCGAGACGGCGCGCGTCGCTGACGCTCTCCGGGCTCGACCAGGCGGCGTGTGGCGTTACGATCAGTCGGTCACCAACGAGCGGATCGGCCCGGCGGTGGTAGGCAAGGGCGACGGCGTCGCCCGGCGGCGGCGGTTCAACCGGCAATACGTCGATACCGGCGCCGGCGATAATGCCTTCGCGCAACGCACCGATCAGGGCGGGAACGTCGACGATCGCGCCCCGGGCGGTGTTGACAAGGATCGCGTCGCGCTTCATGTGGCGGAGGGAACGGCCATTGATCATGCCGCGGGTCTCCTCGATCAGCGGGCAATGCAGGCTCACCACGTCCGACTCGGCGAGCAGCGACGCGAGGGCGTCAGTGCGCTCCACGCCCACCGCGATCTCGGCGCCGCGCGAGGCGTAGGGGTCGTAGGCAAGCACGTTCATGCCGAACGCCTTGGCACGCAATGCGGTCGCGGTGCCGATGCGGCCAAGGCCGACCACCCCGAAGACACCTCCGCGCAGACGGCGGACGAGCGGTGCCCGGCTGTAGTCGAAGCCGGCGTGCGGATCGGCCATCAGCTGCTGGTGGTAGCTGACGATGCCGCGGCGCAGGGCGAGCATCAGCCCGATGGCGTGATCGGCTACTTCGCTGGTGCCGTAGTCCGGGGTGTTGCACACCGGGATACCGGCAGCCGCGGCTGCCGCGAGGTCGATGTGATCGAAGCCGACCCCTGCCCGAACGATGATGCGACAGTTGTGCAAGCGGGCGATGAATGCCCGGTCGATAGGCAACTCGTGCCAGACGACGACGGCGTCGCAGCCTTCCAGTTCGCCGGCTGGCAGTTCGTCCAGGCGGCGGGCGCGGTAGATGGCCCAGTCGACGTCGTTGCCCGCGGTCGATCGCTCGATGACCCCCTCGTCGGGATACTGTGCATCCGGCGTCAGAATGCGAAAGCGGGGCATCTTGTATCCTTTGCCTGCCGGCGCGTGAAACGGCGCCTCCGCTGCCCCGTAACCGTCACCGATGACGGCCAGCGATGATACTTGAGCGGCCGCATCACGGTAAGGGCCGGCGTGCCGACGGCTATCGTCCGGCTTGCGGCCTGCAACTGCGCTCGGACCGGGTCGCGATCCGGAAGGGGTTCCCACCCGCGGCCCACGGGCGTCGCCGTTGATCCCTTTTTCACTCACCGCGCGCTGCCGACGCGTTGACAATGTTTCGACCAAGCCGTAGCCCGATCGCACGTTGCAGGAGTGACGGCTATGTTGTTTCCGGAAGGTGTCGCAATCGACGGACGGACGGGCGCGGTCAAGCCCGAGACCGGCAGGTACGCCAAGCGGCTCAGCGAACTGCGCGGCCTGTTCCAGGACGGCGATGCCCTCGAACGGGTGGTTGCCGAGAAAAGCGACCCCATCGTGTACGAGGTGATCGACTATCGGAAAAAGGAGAGCGATCTCTGTTTCGGGACGACGATTATGTCACCCGGCAGGGTCGGCAACGAGTACTACATGACCCGCGGGCACTTTCATCTGCGACGGGAATGCGGTGAAGCGTATTACACGCAGTCGGGCGAGGGTGTTCTTTTGCTGGAGTCCCGTACCGGCGAATCGCGCGTCGTCGAGATGCTGCCGGGCGTGTGTGCCTTCATCCCGCCGGAGTGGGCGCACCGGTCCATCAACACCGGTGCCGACAAGCTCGTCTTCGTGTGGTTCTGTGCCACCGACGCCGGTCACGACTACGGCGAGATCCTCAAACGCGGAATGCGAAAAATCATCATTGAGCAAGACGGGCGGCGAGTCGTGGCGGACAATCCCAATTTCGGCCGATGACGGCCGTCACGGACCCGGGCGCGGAAGACGGCCCGATGCGCTTTGACGTGACAGCGCTGGGTGAATTGGTCGTTGACCTGGTCCCGGTCGATCGGGCCAACGGCGAGCGATTGTTTGCCGCCAAACCCGGCGGAGCGCCCGGCAACGTGGCCGCCGCGGTGGCGCGGCTTGGGCGTTCGGCGGCGATGATCAGCAAGGTCGGCCCGGGATCGCTGGGCGACCTGTTGATCGAAACGCTTGCGCGGGCCGGCGTCGATACGACGGGCGTCGCGCGCTCGGCCAGCGCGCCGACGGCGATCGCCATCGTGTCCGTCGACGGCGATGGAGAACGCGATTTCGTTCTCTACCGGGACGGCTGCGCGGACGCGAATCTCTCCGCCGATGAAATCCCGCTCGCGATCGTACGAGCCTCACGGGTTCTTCATGTCGGCTCGCTGTCGCTGGCTACGCCGCGGTCGGCGGCGGCACAACGGCGGGCGGTTGCGTGCGCGAGAGAAGCAGGCATCACGGTTTCGGTCGACGTCAATCTGCGGCTGGCGCTGTGGCGCAACCGCGAGGCGATGCGTGCGACCGGGCGCGAAGCGGTGGCCGGCGCGAACCTGGTGAAAGTGAGCGCGCAAGAAGCGTTCCTGTTGACCGGCCGCAGCGACATCGCGGCGGCCGCCGAGGACCTGTGGCACGACGGCCTCAAGCTCCTTGCCGTCACGAAAGGCGCGCACGGAGCGGAGCTTTTCACCGCCCGGCACCACGTCAACATCGAGGGCTTCACCGTGCCGGTGCTGGACACGGTCGGGTGCGGCGATGCGTTCACGGCGGCGCTGCTGACCGGCCTGCTTGCTGCCGACTTCAGCTTTGCGGAAAGGGAGGCATTGGTCCATGCGGGGCGCTACGCGTGCGCGGCCGGCGCGGCCATGGCAGGAGTTGTCGGTGCGATGGCCGACATGCCGCGGCGGGCGGACATCCTTGCCCTGCTTGCGACCGACGCCGCGGCGGTGACCGGCCGCGCACAACCGGCGCTCCACGGCGGTGAAGTGCCGTGAAGGAGGACCGGCTCCTGCGGATCGGCGTTCTCGGCGCCGGACAGATCGCCCAGGCCGCCCACTTCGAGGCCTGCGTCAAGGCGCGCAATGCGGACCTCCATGCCATATGCGACGTGGCCGAGGATCTCTTGGCGCGGGCGGCGGCAGCTTTTCAGCCGCGGCGAACGTTCGCCAGCTACGATGCGATGCTGGCCGATCGCGACGTTGAGGCGGTGATCGTGGCCACGGCCGATGCATTCCACGTGGAAGCAACGATCGCGGCGCTGCAAGCGGGCAAGCACGTGCTGTGCGAAAAGCCGCTGGCGACGTCGGTCGAGGACGCCGAATTGCTCAAAGAGACGGTGGAGCGGACCGGCCGCGTCCTCCATGTCGGCCACATGAAGCGCTACGACGGCGCCATCGAAGCCGCCAAGGATTTCATCGACCGGGAGATCGGCGGGCTCCTCGCGCTGAAGGCGTGGTACTGCGACTCGACGCACCGCTACGCGATGACCGATGCGGTGCAGCCGGTCATCGCGAGGAGCGCTGGCGCGCGCCGCCCGGCCGGAAACCCCAAGGCCGACCGCCAGCGCTATCTCATGCTGGCCCACGGCAGTCACCTGGTCGACATGGCCCGCTTTCTCGGCGCCGGTATCGAGGCGGTCGAGGCACGCTGGCGCGAGAGCTTCGGCGCGCACTGCTGGTTCGTCGACGTGAGCTTCAGCAGCGGTGCCTTCGGCCACCTCGACCTGACGATCCCCGTCCGCATGGATTGGCACGAGGGATTTCAGGTCTACGGCGAGAACGGCAGCGTGATCGCCAAGATATTCAACCCCTGGTACCTGAAGTCGAGCGAGGTCGATATCTTCCGCGAACAAACGGCGACCTGGTCGAGGCCGCTTGCCGCCGATGGTCACTTCTTTCGCCGGCAGGTCGAGGGCTTTGCCGACGCGGTGCTGCACGGACGAAAGGTGCCGGCCGCCACGGCCGAGGATGGCGTTGCCTCGGTCCGCGCCATGGTCGCGATCAGCCGATCGGTGCAAACCGGACAACCGGTGGAACTGGCAATGGTGACCGGTGCCGTGTGATGAAGGTCGGCATCTTCGCCAAGACCTTCCCCGGCAAGGACCCGCAAACGGTGCTTTCGGCGGTCGCCAGCGCCGGTTTCGAGACGAGCCAATACAACATGGCGTGCTCGGGACTTCCGTCCCTGCCCGACGCCATCGACCGGCAAGCGACCGCCGCCGTGCGGTCCGCGGCGGCCGCCTGCAACGTGACGATCGTGGCGGTCTCGGGAACCTTCAACATGATCCACCCCGACCGCGCCGTGCGTGAGGCGGGCATGCGGCGTCTGGCGGTGCTTATCAGGGCGGCGCCCGAGATCGGCGCCGGTCTCGTCACGCTGTGCACGGGCACGCGCGATCCCGACGATCAATGGCGCGCCCATCCGCAGAACGGATCGGCCGAGGCATGGCGCGATCTCCTGACCAGCACACAGGCCGCGGTCCGGCTGGCCGAGGACGCCGGTGTCGATCTCGGCATCGAGCCGGAACCTGCCAACGTCGTTGCATCGGCCGCTGCCGCGCGCCGACTGATCGACGAGATCGCCAGCCCGCGGCTGAAGATCGTGTTCGACGCCGCCAACCTCTTCGCGGTCGCGCCGGCGGCGGAACAACGGGCCATCGTGTCGCTGAGCCTCGACCTGCTCGCCGACCGGATCGCCCTCGCCCATGCCAAGGACCGTTTGGCCGATGGTTCGTTCGCCGTCGCCGGCGACGGCATCCTCGACTACCGGCACTACGTCGCGGAACTTCGCCGGGTCGGCTTCGACGGGTCGCTCGTCGCTCACGGTCTGCCGCCCGAGCAAGCGCCGGCGGTCGCCGACTTCCTGCGCGAGATCATCGCGACCGCGTCGCCATGACGGGCGGCCGCATCGAGCGCGACGGGATAGGCCTGCACTACGATGAAGCCGGCAGCGGGCCGCCGGTGCTGTTCGGCCACGGCCTCGGTGCCGATGCGACGCAGGTCGCCGAGATCTATCCGGCAGTGCCGGCGACCCGACGGATCACACTCGCGTGCCGAGCCCATGGACAATCCGACGTCGGCCCGGTCGGCGCCCTTTCCATCAGCACCTTCGCCGACGATCTGGCGTTTGTGGCGGACCAACTCGGCGTTCGCCGTGCCGTTGTCGGCGGGATCTCCATGGGGGCCGCGGTTGCGCTGCGATTGGCGGTGCGGCGGCCCGAACTGGCGAGCGGCCTGATACTTGCCCGTCCGGCATGGCTGTTCGGGCGCGCGCCGGCGAACATGCAGCCCTATGCCATGGTCGGCGAGCTTCTTGCCGGTCGCGACCGGCAGGCGGCGCGCGCTGCCTTCGAGGGGTCGGCAGTGGCAAGCCGTCTCGCGCGCGTGGCGCCGGACAACCTGGCGTCGTTGCGGACCTTCTTCGAGCGGCCGTCGCCCGCGATCACCGCCGCGTTGCTCGTCGCCATCGCCAGCGACGGTCCCGGAGTCGACGAGGCCGAGGCGCGCGGCCTTGCTATTCCCGTCCTAGTGATCGGCCACGACGACGATCTCGTCCATCCGCTCGCCTATGCGCGCCGGCTGGCCGCCATCATTCCGGGCGCGCGCCTGGTGCAGATCACCTCCAAGGTGGTCCATCGCGGGCGCTACGTCAGCGAGTTTCGCTCGGCGCTTGCGGCCTTCCTGACAGACATCTTGTGAGCAGCGAGGCGGTCAGGGGCCCGGCCGCCGGCCGTCGATGTGCAATCGGACGCCGCTGTCGGGATCGAACAGACAGGCCTTGCGCCCGTCGATCTTGACGCCGACGGCAGCGTCGATAGCAACGTCGAAATCCTTGCCCATCTGCGCGATCACCTGGGTCGAGCCGAGTCGGCAGGTCACGATGGTCTCGTTGCCGGTCAGCTCCGCCGCGAACACCGTCGCCTGCAAGTCGGCCCCGGCCGGGTCGACGATCTTTGTGTCCTCGGGCCGAAAGCCGACGATGACCTCGTCCCTCGCCACCCGCCCGCCGATGGCGATGCGGCCCTCGGGCACGATGAAGGCGCCGTCGGCCGTCTTTCCGGAGATCGTGTTCATCGGCGGCGAGCCGATGAACCCGGCGACGAACAGGTTTGCCGGATCGTCATAGATTTCCCGCGGCCTGGCGATCTGTTGCACGACGCCCTTGTTCATCACCGCCACGCGGTGAGCCAGCGTCATGGCCTCGATCTGATCGTGGGTGACATAGATGGTGGTGATGCCGAGATCATTTTGCAGACGCTTCAGTTCGGAGCGCATGTAGCCGCGCAGCTTGGCGTCCAGGTTGGAAAGCGGCTCGTCCATGAGGAACACGCTCGGGCGGCGGACGATCGCGCGGGCGAGTGCCACCCGCTGCCTCTGGCCGCCGGACAGCTGGCGCGGGAAGCGGCCAAGGAAGTCCTGCAGGTGCACCATGCCTGCCGCCTCACGGATGCGCTCGTCGCGCTCGGGCCGGGCGACCGCGCGCAGCTTGAGCGGGTAGCCGATGTTTTCGGCGACGGTCATGTGCGGGTAGAGCGCATACGACTGGAAGACCATGGCCACGTCGCGATATTTCGGCAGGACCTTGGTGACGTCGCGCTCACCGATGATGACTTGCCCGGCGCTCACCGATTCAAGCCCGGCGACCATGCGCAACGCGGTCGTCTTGCCGCAGCCGGACGGGCCGAGCAGCACCAGCAACTCGCCGTCGTCGATGTCGAGGTTGAGGCCCTTGACCACCTCGACATCGCCGAAGGACTTGTAGATTTCGTTGAGCTTCACGCGCACGCCCGCACCACCCCTATCCCTTGACCGCGCCGATGAGCAGCCCGCGGGCTATGTGCTTCTGCAGGAAAGTGGCAATCGTGATCACCGGCGCGATCATGATCACGATGAGAACGGACATGTACCACCATTGCGGGCCGCGCGTGGTGTTCTGCGCCGATACCAGCACGGGCATGGTCTGGGCCCTGGCGTTGGTAAGGAACAGGGCCAAAAGGTACTCGTTCCAGGCCAGGATGAGAACCAACATCAGCGTGGCGACCAGG
>CAZSWL010000160.1:0-4632 GCA_964610725.1 uncultured Bauldia sp. | reverse complement strand
GGCCGACTTCGTGGCGGCCTGGACCAAGGTAATGAACGCCGATCGCTTCGACCTCGCCTGATCGGGGCCGAGCGGCCGTCAATCGAGGGGGCACCCGCGCATAGCGGACCCGCCAGGTTTCCGATGAAGAAAGGCCGCGGGCAGCGCCCCGCGGCCTTGTTTCCGTGGTTGTGCGCAAATAGGTTCGATCGCACGCAGTAAGCTGCTGCAGCGTGGCGGACGCGCAAGGCGCCCGTCGTGTGGAGGGACAATCAGCTCTTCGGGTGGTCCCGAAACAACGACGGAGACCACGCCGATGTCCTCCCTGCGAAATGCCCGCCGGGCAACCGCCGCCGGCCCGTGCGTCTCCTTCTGGCCGATCCGGCTGCTGTTCGCTTTGGAAGCCGCATCGTTCGCGCTCGTCTTGCCGCGCATTCCCGATATCAGGCTCGCGCTCGGGCTGAGCGATGGCGCGCTTGGCGTGGCGCTCCTGGGAATTCCGGCAGGCACGCTGGCCGGCCTCGTCGTCGCGCCGGCGACGGTGCGCAAGGCCGGCCCGAGGACGGCAGCTTGGGCGAGCGTCATTGCGCTCGCATGGGCGTTCGTCCTGCCCGGGCTCGCCTCTTCACAGCTCAGCCTGCTCGGCGCCTTTTTCGCCTGCGGTATCGCAGTCAGCCATTCGGAGGTCGCTCTGAACGGTTTGGCCGGCGGACTGGAAGCCGTGACCGGCCGGCGGATCATGTCGCAGTGTCACGGTTTCTGGAGCATCGGCTCGATCGCGGCCGCAATCGTGGGCGGGATGCTGGCGCAGTCGGGCATGCCGCTGTCTCGCCAGTCGACCGTGGCCGGCGTCGTGCTGACGGCGTGCGTGCTCTCGCTGGCGCCGTCGCTGCCACGGTCGCAGAACGCCGTCACAAGCGCGCCCTCCGATCACGCGGTGGCCGTGCCATCACGTGATCTTGTCGCGCTGTGCGTTCTTCCGGTCGGGATCATGATCATCGAGGGTGTCTTCATGGACTGGTCGGCGATTCACCTGCGTTCGTCCGTTGGCGCCGACCCGTTCGGAGGCTCGCTGGGTTTTGTCGCATTCGCTCTGGCGATGGCCGTCGTGCGCCTCTTCGGCGACGCGTTGACCGCGCGCTTTGGTGAGCGACAGGTTGTCGTCGCGTCGAACCTCGCGGCCGGCGTCGGTACGTTGGTCTTCGCGCTCGCCCCCACGCTCGCCGTTGGGTGCGTGGGGGCGGCGGTCGGTGGCGCCGGGGTAGCCGTCGTCTACCCCGTTGCGCTCTCCGCCGCCGCCCGCGCACCCGGAGTTGCGGCGCGTAACATCGCCGCCGTTTCGTTCACGTCCTTCGCTATCCTCCTCGGCAGCCCTGCCGCTTTCGGCCTGCTCGCCGAGGACTTCGGTTTCAGGATTGCGATCGCAGTTTGTGCCGTTCTCGTCCTGCCGGCGTTGTTCCTGGCGAGGGGCCTGGCCGGGCGGTCGGACTGAGAAGTGCTGGCTTTGCCCTCCCGGCGGCGACGGACCGCTGTTCGTCGACTACGTCGTAGTCATCCGATTGTCATGTTCGGCGGGCCATTGTCTTGCGATGACAGCACCGGAGGGTCCGCCATGGGCGACGTTCACGTGGTCTTCGGCGCCGGCGCGGTCGGCCGCGCCCTGATCGACGCGCTGGTCGAACGCGCTCTGCCGGTGCGGGCGGTGTGCCGGGCACCGTCCGGCCTGCCGGAAAGCGTCGAGACGGCTGCCGGCGACGCTGCCGACCCATCCTTCGCGGCGAACGCGACGAAGGATGCCGCGGTTGTCTACCAGTGCCTGAACCCGCCCTACCACCGCTGGGGCGATCTCTTCCCGCCGCTGCAGCGCTCGGTGGTCGCCGCCGCGCAGGCGCGTGGCGCCCGTTACGTCTCGTTCGAGAACGTCTACATGTACGGCGACACCCACGGCCGGCCCATGACGGAAGAGACGCCGCGTGCGCCCACCACGCGCAAAGGCAAGGTGCGTGCTGCCATGGCGGCGGAGCTGAAGCGGCTATCGGACGCCGGCGACCTCGCGGTCGCGACCGCGCGCGGTTCCGACTACTTCGGGCCGAACGCCCGCGAGCAGTCGCCGCTCGGCACGCGCGTCATCGGCCGCGCGCTCGCCGGCAAATCGGCGCAGGTGATCGGCGACCCCGACCAGCCGCACAGCTACACCTACCTCCCCGACATCGGTGGCGCGTTGGCGAGGCTCGGCACCGACGAGCGGGCGCTCGGCGAAGTCTGGCACGTGCCCAACGCCCCTGCCCGCACCACCCGCGACCTCATCGCCATGATCGCGGCGGAGATCGGCCGCGACATCGCCGTCGCGCCAACGCCGAAGCTGCTGTTGCAGGTCCTCGGCCTGTTCAATCCGGTGATCGGCGAACTGACCGAGATGCTCTACGAGTTCGAGCAGCCGTTCGAGGTCGACGGCAGCAAGTTCGAACAGACGTTCGCGATGCGCGCGACGCCGTTGGCGCAATCGATCCCGGCAACCGTCGCCTGGTGGCGCATGGCCGCTCGGCGCTAGCCGCCGCAGTCGAGGTCGAATACGTAACGCGGCGCCGTTCCAGCGTGGATCACGATGGTGCCGCCGGCGCCGGCATAGGGGCCGGTGCCGCCGGTCACCACCAGCGTTGCGTTGCCCGCCTTCTGGCTGGTGTCGGCGGCGTTGGCGAGTGTGTAGAAGGTCGTCGCCGCGATCCAGCCGTCGGGCAGGGTGACGAAATACTGCCCGACGAGCGCGTCGCCGCGGCCGTCGCCGCCGGGCGCGGTCAGCGTGGCGACGAAGTGCACTTCGCCGACGGGCTTGCCGTCCTCGTCCGCGAGCTTGCGCCAGCCGGCCCTGACGTCGCCGATGCTTTTGCCAGCGGGCGGGTTGTCGATGGCGTTGACGGCCTTCTCGCCGCCGACGAGCGCGAACGATCCGCAGGCCGGTCCGGCGGCGCCGGCCGCGGTGGCCGCGGTGGCACAAAGGATTCCTGCGGCAGCGGCGCCAAGAATTTGAATGCGAGACATGGCGATGAAGCTCCTTTCTCTGCGGCGACGTGTCGACGCCGCCAGCGTGCGCGGCGGGACCGGCAAAGCACACCAACGATCGCCGCTGGTTACCCTGCCCCTTGCCGGCCCAGGCTCCGTTCAGCATCGCCGATCAGGTGCGACCGTCTTCGGCCAGCGCCGCGTCCCTGAAAACCATGCCAAGGATGACGCACACGACCGGGAAGACGACGCCGTAGCCGAAGACGCCGATGAAACGCCAGCTCAGATTGCCGGCCGCGGGTCCGATGAAACCGATGAGGCACAAAGCGCCGGCGGCATAGAACCCGACGCGCACCACGGCAGGCCGTCCCCCTCCCCCGAAAACCGGAGCGGCGAACAGCAGCGACAGCCCGAACAGAAGATGCCAGGCCGTCAGCTCGACGGCATAGAGCAGCGACGGCCATTGCCAGCCAAACACGTAGCGCAGTTGCGGCATCGCGGCCGGATCGATCCGCCGTCCAACCGTCAGCTGGCCGACATGAACGGCGACGGTCAGCGTCGCCATCGCGAACATCCATCCCAGGGCAATCAGGCTGAAGATGCGCGTCGGCGGGCGGGTTGTCGCGTGTATCGCAGCGAACAGGACGACCTGGAGCACGGCGCCAACCGCCGTCAGGATTTCGGCCGTGGCAAGGTAGGGCTCCGTCGGCACGCCGGTCGCGACGCCGCCGGCAAACAGCGTTGCGATGTAGACGACGTAGAGCGCAAACGTCGCCCACGCCATCCACATGGCGAACCGCAGAAGGGCGCGCGAGCCAGTCATCCAGGCGTTCGCGATTCAGCGCCGGCCTTCACGCCGCCGCCGGCATTGCCCGGCCGAGGCCGCCATGGAGGTCGAGGCAGCGGTCGAACCACGCCGCCACCGGGTCATCCTCAACGAGCAGCGCAAACGGGCTGATGACGCGGGCCCATTGCAGCGGACCGAACACCACGTAGTCGGCGAACAGCGGTCCGTCGCCGCCGATGAACGGCTGTTTGGCGAGCATCAGGCGGAGCGGCTGCAGCGCCGCGCGAAAGGCGTCGAGGCGCTCGTCGCGGCCGGCCTGCATGTCCTCGAGGGTGCGACCGAAGCGTTTCTCGCGGCTGGCGCGGAAATAGGCCTGGTCGGGCTGGTCGAGCCGATCGTGGATGTCCTTGATGATGAGGGAGAGCAGCGGCGGATGCACGGCGGTCAGCGCCCAGCTTTCGACGAAACGGGCCTCGCTTCGGCCGCCCTCGCCCTGAAACAGCGAGGGCCGGTCGGGATAGGCGTCCTCCAGGTAGAGCGCGATGTCGAAGGAGTCGCGCACCAGCGTACCGCCGTCGTCGATGACCGGCACGGTCGGCGAGAAGCCCTCGGCGATCTCCTTGATCCTGGTGAACGGCGTCCCCCTCGTCTCGAAGGCAAGCCCCTTGTGGGCCAGCGCCATGCGCGCCTTCCAGCAGTGGGGGCTGAAGCGGCGGCTTTGATCGCGGGCGCAAAGGTCGTAGAGAATGATGCTCATTGCCGCCCACTGTAAGCACCGCTCGGCCGATGATGAAGCCCCATTTCGTGATGCTGGCGGACTACAACCGCTGTTGGGTCAATGAGGGATTTCTCAGCCGGGAGCATGA
>CAZSWL010000159.1:0-6233 GCA_964610725.1 uncultured Bauldia sp. | reverse complement strand
CGTCATGATGATGCTCACGCCCGACGAGCTGCAGGCCGAAATCTACAACGAGCACATCGCGCCGAACCTCAAGGAAGGTGCCGCGGTCATGTTCGCGCACGGCCTCAACATTCACTTCAACCTGATCGAGGCCGGCAAGGGCATTGATGTGCTCATGGTCGCGCCGAAGGGCCCTGGCCATACCGTGCGTTCGGAGTATCAGCGCGGCGCCGGCGTGCCGTGCCTGCTGGCGGTGCACCAGGACGCTTCGGGCAACGCGCACGATCTCGGTCTTTCCTACGCGGCGGCGATCGGCGGCGGCCGCGCCGGCGTCATCGAGACCACGTTCAAGGAAGAGTGCGAGACGGATCTCTTCGGCGAGCAGGCGGTGCTGTGCGGCGGCGTGGTCGAGCTGATGAAGGCGGGCTTCGACACCCTGTGCGAGGCCGGCTACGCGCCGGAGATGGCCTACTTCGAGTGCCTGCACGAGGTGAAGCTGATCGTCGACCTCATCTACGAGGGCGGCATCGCCAACATGAACTACTCGGTGTCGAACACCGCCGAGTTCGGCGAGTACATGTCGGGCCCCAGGGTGATCAACGAAGCGACGCGGGCCGAGATGCGGCGCATCCTCAAAGACATCCAGACCGGCGCCTTCACCTCCGAGTGGATGCGCGAGAACAAGGCCGGCCAGCCCAAGTTCAAGGCCATGCGGCGGATGAATGACGCCCACCCGATCGAGGAAGTCGGCGAGCGGCTGAGGGCAATGATGCCGTGGATCGGCGCCAACAAGCTGGTCGACAAGACGAAGAACTGATCGGCGGCCTCGCGCCGCAAGCGGCCGCAGGCCGCGCCGGACAGGAACCCGGCCATGGTGGGCATTCTCGACATCGCGGCGGCGGTGGTCGTCCTGTCGGCGCTGTTCGGCTGGCTCAACCGCCGCTTCATTCACTTGCCGCACGTGATCGGACTGCTGGTGCTGGGGCTGGCGTCGTCGATCGTCGTCATCGTTCTCGGCCACCTGGTGCCGCAGTTCCACCTGCGCGAGAGCATCACCGCAGCGATCGCCCGCATTGATTTCTACGACACGATGATGAACGGCATGCTGGCGTTCCTGCTGTTCGCTGGAGCGCTGCAGATCGACCTCGGCCGGCTCAGGGCACAGGGATGGGCGGTCGGGCTGATGGCGACGGTCGGCGTGCTCATCTCGACGGCGATCGTAGGCGTGGCGTTCTGGCTGGCGGCGGCGGCGCTCGGCGTCGGATTGCCGCTGGTGTGGGCGCTCACCTTCGGCGCCCTGATCTCGCCGACCGATCCGGTCGCTGTTCTGGCGCTGTTGAAGACGGTGCGGCTGCCGGAAAGCGTCGAGATCAGGATCGCGGGCGAGAGCCTGTTCAACGACGGCGTGGGAGTGGTCGTCTTCACCGTGTTGCTCACTCTGGCGGTCGGCGGTGGCGTCGACTTTGCCGATGCGGGCAGGGTGTTCGTGGTCGAGGCGGTCGGTGGCGCGCTGCTCGGGCTGGTGGCGGGCTATGTCGCCGTCCACGCCATGGAATCAATCGACGACTACCCGGTCGAGATCATGATCACGCTGGCGCTGGTGACCGGGCTCTACGCGCTGGCGCTCACCCTCGACACGTCAGGGCCGATCGCGGTAGTGGTCGCGGGCATCATGGTCGGCAACCGCGGCCGGATCACCGCCATGAGTGAGACCACGCGCCAGCACCTGTTCCAGTTCTGGGAGGTGATCGACGAACTGCTCAACTCGGCGCTGTTCGTGCTGATCGGACTGGAGGTGCTGGTGATCGCGTTCGTGCCGCAGCTGATCGTGCTTGCCATCGTCGCCATACCGATCACGCTGGCGGCCCGCTACGCCGCGGTGGCCGGGCCGATCGCCCTGTTGTCGCTGAGGCACCACTTCACGGCCGGCTCGCCCACGGTGCTGGTGTGGGGCGGACTGCGCGGCGGCATATCGGTGGCGCTCGCCCTGTCGCTGCCGGCGGTGGCGTCTCGCCAGCCGATCGTCGTCGCCACCTACGGCGTGGTGGTGTTCTCGATCATTGTCCAGGGCCTGACGATCGCGCCGCTGGCGCGTCGCCTGGCGCGAGGCCCAGCCAGCGGGCACGAGCCAGCCGGCGGCTAGTTGTACGGATAGGGCGACACGCATATCGCCGGCACGCCCGGCCTGATGAAATAGGTGTTGGTGCGCCAGTTGTACGTCCTGTAGTGGGCCATGCACCACTGAACGTGCGGGCTGTTGTAGGCGTAGGCCGGATAGGGCGGGTAGGGATACGGATAAGGATAGGGGTAAGGCTGGTAGAAATACGGCGCGGCGAGGCCCAACCCGAGGCCGAAGAAGAACGGTGCCACGTAGTTCGGCTGGGAATAGTGCGGGTAGGAGTGCGGATAGTACGGCTTCCAGTGCTTTGGCTGGGCGAGGGCAGCCCCGCCGGTGGCGGTCAGCGTCGCGGCGATGGCCGCGGCGGCGAGACCGATGGCGAATGTGCGCTTCATCTGTCGCTCTCCGATCGAGTTGCGCGAGCGGCGCTCAGTAGGGCGCCACGCAGCGGTGATAGACGCCGGTGCTGTCCATCCAGGTGTCGCTCGCCGCATTGTACCACGCACCGTACTGGGCGGCGCACCAGCGCACGTGGGCGTTCGAAACGCTGACCGGGTACGCCAGGGGCGGCGCCGGCGGGTACGCATAGGCATAGGTGTATGGATAGGGATACGGCGCGTAGTAGTACGGGCTGGCGAGCGCACCGAGGGCAAGACCGAGGAAGGCGCCGGCGGCGAGGGCCGCGCCAGGGTTGCCACCGGAATAGGAATAGTACGGATGGGAATGCCAATCGCGGGCGTCGGCAGCGGTGGTGGCGACGGTGGCGGCGGAGAGGGCAAGCGCGCCGGCGAGCGCCGCCGAACTCAGGGTTCTCATGGATCGTGCTCCTGGGCGTTCTGCCCGAACGTGCGCGGCAGGGTCTGCCTTGCCAGCCGCGACAATGAGCCCGTGTTGATGAACAGAGGCTGAACGGCGGCTGTGGCGCAACCATGGCATGGCGCCCGGCCTTGACGCTCGCCGGCCGGCCGGGCGACAAGCGCCGGTCCGTCCGGGGATTTGCCGGTGCCCTATCCCTACTTCATCCTCGACGTGTTCACCGAGCGCCCGCTCGCCGGCAACCCGTTGGCCGTCGTCCTCGACGCCGACGGGCTCGATGGGGCGCAGATGCGGGCGATCACGGCGGAGTTCAACCTGTTGCAAACGGCGTTCGCGCAGCCGGCAGAGAACCCCGTCCACAGCGCTCGCTTGAGGATATTCACGCCCGGCCGAGAACTGCCTTTTGCCGGTCATCCGATGGTCGGGGCTGCGGTAGCCCTCGCCCGGCGCGTAGCGGCGGGCGATCCTGAGCGGCGGGAACAGGTGCTGGTCATCGAAACCGGGGTGGGGCCGGTGCGCTGCGGCGTGTTTGTGAAGGGCGAGCGTTCGGGCCACGCCATCCTGGACGCGCCCGAACTGCCGCGAGCCTTGGCCGTCACCGGTGATCGAGAGACGATCGCGGCGGCGCTGGACCTGGTGCCGGGCGAGATCGGGTTTGAGAACCACCAACCGAGTGTGTTCACCGCCGGCCTCGCCTTCACCTTCGTGCCGGTGCGAGACCTCACCGTGATCGGGCGGGCGAGGCCGGTGCCGGCGCAGTGGTCGGCCGCCTTTGGCGAGGCGCCCGGTGCCTACCTCTACTGCCGGCAGACCGAAAGCGCCGACCACCAGTTCCACGCCCGCATGTTCGCGCCGAGCTTCGGGGTTGACGAGGATCCGGCGACGGGCGGCGCGGCCGCCGCTTTTGCCGGCGTGGTGCGCACCTTCGACCGACTGCCGGCCGGCGGGCACCGCTACGTCGTCGAACAGGGGTACGAGATGGGCCGGCCGAGCGAGCTGGTGATCGAACTCGACGTCGAGGAAGGGATGATCTCGGCGGTGCGCGTCGGCGGCGATGCGGTGGTGGTGGCAGAGGGCACGCTGTTCGCCTAGCGGCAGTCAGCGCGGACAGGGCGGCTCCCGAGACAGGCGCACTCGGCGGGCGGTGGCGGGCGAGGAGCGCGCCGACGTCGCCATTGCGGGCGCCATGCGTGGGCAAAAGCGTTGTCGCGAGCGACGTGAATTCTGCTAGTTTGGCTGCCCCTCCCCGGCGATCGTGATGGTCATCATGAACGCGATTCTTCTCATGCTGCATTTCTTCGGCCTGGCAGCGGGCTTCTCCTCGTCGATCGGCAACATCGTGATCTTGCGCCTTTCACAGGCGGCGCCGGCCGACGCCCCGGTGTTGGGCAAGGTGCCGCCGGTGCTGGCGCGCGTCGGCCAGACCGGCCTCGGGCTCTTGTGGCTGACCGGCCTGATCCTGGTGTGGAGCCGCTTCGGAGGCCCGGGGAAGCTGCCGTGGGAGTTCTGGATCAAGCTGCTGCTGGTGATCGGGGTCACCGTCGGCGTGATCATGATCGATCTGACGCTCAAGCGCGTGCGCGGCGGCGATCAGGCGGCGGTGGCGCGCCTGCCGCTCTACGGCATGGTGACGAGCGCGATGCTCATCCTGGTGGTGGTCTTCGCGGTCCTCGCTTTTCATTAGCGGGCGCTCGGTTCCAGACTTGCCGAGGGGGTGGCGAATTGGCTACAACCGGCGGGTCCGGCCCGAAACCGCGCCTTAACCGGCGGCGGCGATGATGGCGGCCGGCGAGCGAGCGACCGCAATGAGCGCAAGCGCATCAATGGGCGGCGGGGCCGCGGGGATGACCTTCCCCGCCGGCGGGTTGCGCTTGGCTAACGGCAAGCTTCTTGGCCTGATCCTCCTCCTTAGACGCCCCTGAGCGTCGGCTGTCTCCTTTGACGGGACGGGCACTCAGGGGAGCGCTTCCAGCGATCATTCGGCAGCGGCCCGCGCCAATGGCAGCGGGCGGAGACAGACGAGAAGGACAAGTCCCATGAATACCGGCAAACCGGCAACGGCGACCGAAAGGCAGCGCGTCGTTATCTTCGACACCACTCTGCGCGACGGCGAGCAATCGCCCGGCGCCTCCATGAACCTCGACGAGAAGCTGCAGGTCGCCGAGGTGCTCGACGAGATGGGCGTCGACGTCATCGAGGCGGGCTTTCCGATCGCCTCGGAAGGCGACTTCGAGGCGGTAAGCGAGATCGCCAAGCTGGCCAAACGAGCGGTGGTGTGCGGTCTCGCCCGCTCCGGCGCCAAGGACATAGACCGGGCGGCGGAGGCGCTGAGGCGCGCCAAGCGGCGACGCATCCACACCTTCATCTCGACCAGCCCGCTGCATATGAAGTTCAAGCTCCACATGGAACCGGAGCAGGTCTACGAGGCGGTGATCGCCAGCGTGACGCGGGCGCGCGGCTACACCGACGACGTGGAGTGGTCGCCGGAGGACGGCACCCGCACCGAGCATGATTTCCTGTGCCGCTGCGTCGAGGCCGCTATCAATGCGGGGGCGACGACCATCAACATTCCCGACACGGTCGGCTACACGGTGCCGGAGGAATTCGCCGCTCTGATCAGGATGCTGTTCGAGCGGGTGCCCAACGCCGACAAGGCGGTGTTCTCGGCCCACTGTCACAACGACCTCGGGCTGGCGGTGGCCAACTCGCTGGCCGGCCTCGCCGGCGGCGTCCGCCAGATCGAGTGCACCATCAACGGCCTCGGCGAGCGCGCCGGCAACGCGGCGCTGGAAGAGGTTGTCATGGCGATCCGCACGCGCGGCGACGTGCTGCCCTATGCCACCAACATCGACACCACCATGCTGCTGCGCGCCTCCAAGCTGGTGTCGGCGGTGACCGCCTTCCCGGTCCAGTACAACAAGGCGATCGTCGGCAAGAACGCCTTCGCCCACGAGGCGGGCATCCATCAGGACGGCATGCTCAAGCACGCCCAGACCTACGAGATCATGCGGCCGGAGGACGTCGGCGTGCACGCGACCTCGCTGGTGATGGGCAAGCACTCGGGCCGCCACGCCTTCCGCGAGAAGCTGAAGGCGCTCGGCTTTGAGCTGGGCGAGAACGCCTTCGAAGACGCCTTCCGGCGCTTCAAGGCGCTGGCCGACCGCAAGAAACACGTGTTCGACGAGGACATCGAAGCGCTGGTCGAGGACGAGGTGGCATACGCGGCGGAGACCATCCGCATCGTGGCGCTGACGGTGATCGCCGGCACGGCCGGCCCGCAAAAGGCGACGTTGACGCTCGACGTCAACGGCCGCGAGGT
>CAZSWL010000158.1:0-8177 GCA_964610725.1 uncultured Bauldia sp. | reverse complement strand
GGCGGGCCGGCTTTCGACCGCGTGCTCGGCAGCTTCGCCGCCCTCGGCCGGCCGTCCTGGCTGGGCAGCGAGCCGGTGATCCGCCAGACCATCACCAGCCTCCGGCTGATCTGGCCCAAGGAGCGGCCGGGCTTTTTCCGCCGCAAGACCGATTTTCAGCCGGACGCCGCGCCGGTGCCCCTGCCCGCTCGCAGCTCCCGCCGTCACGGGCACCTGTTCGTGGTCGACGGCGGCAAGCAGTAGCCCCTTGGTAAACGCCGCCGCGTCGCCCGTTACAGCTTGTTAACCGCAATAGCCGAAGATTTCGGCGTCTTCGGCAACCACCTGATAGCCGCCCTCGATGGCCACCCTGGAAACGTCCCGACAGCGCTCGCTGGTCCGGCACCACGACCGGCGTCGTTACCAGCGCGTTGACGTCAACCTGCTCGGACGTTTCATGCTGGAGGACCGTCGCGAATTCCCCTGTCAGACGACCAATATGTCGCCGGGCAGCATTTCGCTGACCACGCCGATCACGGGACAGATTGGCGAGCGGGTCGTTGCCTACATCGACCACATCGGCCGCCTCGAGGGTCAGATAGTCAGGGTGTACGAAGGCGGTTTCGCCATGTCGATCACCGCCACGCCGCGCAAACGCGACAAGCTGGCGGCCAAGCTCACCTGGCTCGCCAATCGCCACGAGCTCAACCTGCCCGAAGACCGCCGCCACGACCGCATCACGCCGAAAGTGTCTAGTGCGAACGTCTCCCTGCCCGACGGCCGCGAATACCGCGCCCGCCTGATCGACGCCTCGCTTTCCGGCGCGGCGCTGGCGATCGCGGTCAAGCCGCCGATCGGCTCGCCGGTCATGGTGGGCAAGCTCAGAGCCCGCGTCCTGCGGCATTTCGAAGAGGGCATCGCCGTCGAATTCGCCACCGTCCAGACGCCGAATTCGCTCGACCAGAATCTCGCCTGATTGCCGCGGACCCCTGGCGGACCGCCGACGGCCGCCTCTGGCGGCCTTTTTGTTGTGCGCCCGGCAGCCGCGCTTGCTTGCGGCGACATGGTTACCGCCGTGCTAACCGAATCCGGACAAATAGAGTCGAATTTGGTTCGACTTTAATTTACTTTGTATCTCTGACCTTATGCTGGAATAAAACTCCGTATGCCATAGTGCTCTCCGTGCTGGGGAGGGCGTTATGCACATCGGGACAGCGGTTAAACTAGCGTTTGTTACAGCAATACTTGGTCTGCCGGGTGCGGCGCTCGCCGCCAACCAGGACCCGTTCATGACCGTCGGCAGCCTCACGTCGCAGCCGATCGGACACTACCAGTTCTGCCAGAGCCACCAGGCCGAGTGCACCGTCGTCAGCCGCAGGGCCGCCCGCGTCCACCTGACGCCGGCCCTGTGGAACGAGCTGACCGCGGTCAACGCCGAGGTCAACCGGACTATCATCCCGGCGACCGACATGCAGGTGTACGGTCGCAGCGAGGTATGGGCCTATCCGGCCACCCGCGGCGACTGCGAGGACCTGGCGCTGCTCAAGCGGCGCGACCTCATCCGGCGCGGCTGGCCGGTCGGCGCCCTGCTGATGACGGTGGTGCGCCAGGCGAACGGCGAAGGCCATGCCGTGCTGACGGTGACCACCGATCGCGGCGACCTGGTGCTCGACAGCCTCGAGCCGCGCATCCGGCTGTGGGACCACACCGGCTACCGCTTCATCAAACGGCAGTCGCAGTTCGACAGCGGCAAGTGGGTGGCGATCGACGACGGCAGCACGACCGCGGTGGGGAGCGTGGCGCGCTGACAACGATTTGATGCCGCGCCAGCGGCAACGACAAAAACGGGTTTGACGCCTTGGACCTGGTCGCGTCCCACCCCCCGTCCCCAAGATCAGGTCCTTGAGAGCCGGCCCCCGCCCCGGGGCCGGCTCACTCATTTTCGGTCTTTCTCGTAGGCCCGGCGATCACCATATAGGCGCCTCTCACCCAGGAGGCGTTCACCATGCTCGACAGACTGAGCCCGGTCCTGCTCGACGGGCACGACGAGGCGCCCGAACCGGCGACGCCCGTCGTCGACGACGGCGACGCCGATCTCCTCGACGCCTATTCGGCGGCGGTCGCCGCCATCGTCGAGCGCATCGGCCCCGCCGTCGTGCGCGTCGACACCCGGCAGCGGGCCGACGCCCGCGGCGCCGGCCTCGGTTCGGGCGTCATCATCTCGCCCGACGGGCTCATCCTCACCAACAGTCACGTGGTCAGCGGCGCCCGCGCCATCGGCCTCGCCGACACCGAGGGCCGCACCACCGACGCCCGGCTGATCGGCGAGGATCCCGACACCGATCTCGCGCTCATCCGCGCCAACGCCGCCCGCGACCTGCCGGCGGCGCCGCTCGGCGATTCCAAGCGGCTGCGCCGCGGCCAGCTCGTCGCCGCCATCGGCAATCCGCTCGGCTTCGAGTGGACGATCACCGCCGGCGTCATCTCGGCGCTCGGCCGCTCGCTGCGAGCGCGCACCGGCCGCATGATCGAGGACGTCATCCAGACCGACGCGGCGCTCAACCCGGGCAATTCGGGCGGCCCGCTGGTGTCGTCGCGCGGCGAAGTCATCGGCATCAACACCGCGGTCATTGCCGGCGCCCAGGGCATCAGCTTCGCGGTCGCCAGCAACACGGCAAGCTTCGTGCTGGGCGAGCTGATCGGCCACGGCCGCGTTCGCCGCGCCTTCATCGGGGTGAGTGCCGAGACCGCGCCGGTGCCGCGGCGTTTCGCCCTCGCCGCCGGCATCGCGGGCAACAGCGGCGCCCGCCTGATGACCGTCGACCAGTCCGGCCCGGCCGGCGCCGCCGGTCTCATGCGCGGCGACGTCGTCGTCGCGCTGGGCGGCGTCGCGGTGACCGGCGTCGACGACCTGATCCGGCTGTTGACGGCCGAGCGGATCGGCCGGTCGAGCCCGGTGGACGTGTTGCGCCTCGGCCGCCTGCGCCGCTTCGCCGTCACGCCGGCCGAGCGGCCGCCGCGCGGCGCCAGGACGAAGTAGCCGTCAGCCGAGCAGCCGCAACGGCCGCTGTATCGCCGCGATCGGCTCGCACCGCCGCCACACCTCGGGATCGCCGCTCGGCGTCCCCACCCACAGATTGACCGTCGTCTCGTTGATGAGCCGCATGTAGACGGTGGTGCCGGCCGCCGGTTCCGGGGCGGGCACCTGGTACTCGAACGAGTGGCGTGCGTAGATGCCGGTCGTCTGATGGCCCGCCGGCGTGACGATCGTCGGACCGTCGATCGACATATGGCGACCGTCCGCCTGGCACCAGTTGCCGTCGATGACATCGGCGAGCGCCGCACCGCCGATCGCCAGCCACAGGCCGATCGCGGCGCATCCCAAACCCAATCGTCGCATCGCGAGATCTCCGTCGCCGCCCGGTGACAACCGCCGCGGGGCCGACAATGCCACGATGTCTTGTGCGCTGCACGCGCCACGTCCACAACGCGAGCGCGCAGCGCTAGGCGAAGCCTTTGGCGTAGCGCTGCCAGTTGCCGACGTAGTGCGCCGCCGAGGCACGATTGTGGGCGATCTCGTCCTCGCTCAGCGGCCGCGCCACCTTGCCGGGCACGCCGATCACCAGCGAGCCCGGCGGGATGGCGCGCCCCTCCGGCACCAGCGCGCCGGCGCCGATCAGGCAGTTGTCTCCGATGACGGCACCGTTGAGGATGGTGGCGCCCATGCCGATCAGCACGTTGTCGCCGACCGTGCAGCCATGGACGATGGCGCGGTGGCCGATGGTGCAGCGGGCCCCGATCGTCAGCGGAAAACCCATATCGGTATGAAGGACGGCGTGCTCCTGCAGATTGGTGTCGCGGCCGACGGTGATGCGCTCGTTGTCGCCGCGCACCACCGCACCGAACCAGATGCCGACGCCCTCGCCCACCGTCACCTTGCCGATCACCGTGGCGCTCGGCGCGATCCAGTAGTGGCCGCCGGCCGGCAGTTCCGGCGAGACACCGTCAAGCTCGTGGACCGCCACCGTCGACCTCTCCGTTGCACGCGCCCCGCCTGTCGTCGTCGCCATGACCTACGGCGCCGCGCCGCCGCGCACAAGGGCAGCTAGGCGGGAAGGCCGGTCAGCGTCACGATCAGCTGGAGCACCAAGACGCCCGAGCAGGCGCTCCACATGGCGGCGATGAGGACGCCGAGCGCCAACCACCTGAGACCGTCTGTCCGCACCCCGCGCTCGATGGCGTGGTCCATGATGATGGCAGGGCCGGCGAGCGCGCAGAAGACGAACGTCGTGGCCACTCCGAACCAGCTCGGCCCGAGCAGGCCGAAGCGGGCCGGCTGCGATGTCACCATCTTGAAGAAGCTTGCGCCGATCCCCGCCGCAACGAATCCAATCACCGTGCAGTAGAGCAAGAGCATCCCGTCGCGCAGCACAACCAGCATCCCTCCCCGTCTCAAACGGGCACACGTGCCCGCCCGTCGAGCGGGGGCTGCAAGCGTCGTACCGTGTGCAGAACATGCGATTCGTGCGCCAGCCTCGTGGAATCACGAAGCTTTCGTGGCGAGCCGCGGCGTCCCGATATGGTTGCTGTTTCGTTGCGGGAACGTCATCGCGTGCGCCGGCGGGCGGTCGTGCGCCGGCGCGCGGGCCGACCGCCGATAGCGGCGAGCCGCGAGGCCGTGGCGACCGCCGAGACTACGTCGGCCTGCCTTTGCGCGGCGTCAATCTCGGCCGCGGCCTGTCGCTGTCCTGTCGCTTCGACCGCGCCCTGCTCGGCGACCGACAGGTGCTCGACGCCCAGGATCAGGACCGTTGGCGCCTAGTCGAGGTCGATGTCGAGGATCGCCATGGTGAAATTGTAGGAGAGGTCGCCGTCCTCCTCGTCGCGGAAAAGAACGCCGACGAATTCGTCGCCGATGTAGAGCTCGGCCGAATCGTCCTTCTGCGGCCGTTGCCGCACCTGGATCGACGGCACGTTGAAACGGCGACGGAAATAGGTCTCGAGCTTCTGGATCTCTTTGCGATCCACTCTTTGTCCCCTTGTCGTAGCGGCTACGTCAGCCCGGAAGGTCTTCGGCGATCATCTGGTCCATGACGCGGGCCGGCTCGTCCTCACCGGTCTTGCCGACGAGCTTGGCCGGCACTCCGGCGACGGTCGAGTGCGGCGGCACCGAATGCAGCACCACCGAGCCGGCCGCCACCTTCGAATTCTCGCCGATCTCGATGTTGCCGAGGATCTTGGCGCCGGCGCCGATCAGGACCCCGTGGCGCACCTTGGGATGGCGATCGCCCGACTGCTTGCCGGTACCGCCGAGCGTTACCCCCTGCAAGATCGACACGTCGTCCGCGATCACCGCGGTGCTGCCGACGACCAGGCCGGTGGCGTGATCAAGGAAGATGCTTCTGCCCATCGGCACCGCCGGGTGGATGTCGGCCTGGAACACCTCGGACGAGCGGCTTTGCAGATAAAGGGCGAAATCCCGGCGCCTCTTCCCCCACAGCCAATGCGCCAGCCGATGGGTCTGGATAGCGTGAAAGCCCTTGAAATAGAGCACCGGCTCGATCGGCCGCTCGCACGCCGGGTCGCGATCGAACACGGCGGCGATGTCGCAGCGGATGATCTCGCCGAGTTCCTGCTGGTCGGCGAGCGCCTCGCGAAAGGCGCAGCGGATGACCTCGGCGCTGACCACATGGCTGTCGAGCCGCTCGGCGATGCGGTGGACGACGGCGTCTTCGAGTCGGCCGTGATTGAGCACGGTCGCATAGACGAAGCTCGCCACCGCCGGATCGGCCGCAACGATCGCCTCGGCTTCGCGCCGGATATCGAACCAGATCGGGTCGACCTGGCGCGGCACGTCGCTCGATTGCGTTGAAGCTCTTGCCGCCATCAGCCTAACCTTGTCGCCACGCCCCACCCCGCGAACGGAGGCGGACCCTACCACACGGCCGTAAAAACCCGCTACTGCCCCGCCGGTCTAATTGGTGAACGCCGGTTAACCAACGCGCCGCCCGCCACGCCGATGGACCTAAGCCACTCCGGCGACTTGGCAAGTGCCTGGGCGGCGCGGTCACCGATGCCTCAGGAAATCGAGCACGCCCGCCTTGAACACCCGGTCGCCGGTGGCGAGCATGTGGTCGCGTCCGGGGATGGTCAGGGCGCGGCCGTGGGCAAAAGCCTCGGCAAGCCGCTCGCCAGAACCGGCCACCCGGTCTTCGCTGCCCACCGCCACCAGCACCGGCACCGACACGGCGCCGAGCCGGCGCGCCGCAATGGCGACCCGCTGCCCGCGCATGCACGCGGCGAGCGCCTTGAGGTCGCTGCCGGTACGCTGGGCAAAGGCGCGGTAGCCGAGGCCGACGGCGTCGACGACGGCCTCGTTGCCGTCGGCCTCCAGCGCCCGCGCGATCTCCTCCTCATCGCCCATGCCGGCGACCAGGTTCCAGCCCAGGCCGCCGACCACGAGAGAGCGCACCTTTTCCGGATGCGCGAGCGCCGCCACCACGGCGATGCGCGCGCCCATCGAATAGCCCATCACGTCGGCGGTCGAAATGCCGAGATGGTCGAGAAGATTGACGGCGTCGGCCGCCATCAGCGCCGGGCGATAGTCAGCCGGATCGTAGAGCTTGCCGCTGGCGCCGTGACCGCGCACGTCCATGGCAATCGTCCGCCGCCCGGCATTGGTCAGCGTCTCCGTCCAGCTCGTCGACACCCAGTTGACCGCGCTGTTGGAGGCGAAGCCGTGGATGAGCAGGATCGGCTCGCCGGCACCGACGTCGCGGTAGGCGATGTCGATGTCCGACGAGCGGAAATGGAGCATGGATGAGGCGTCCCGTGGCAGGGGCGTGACCCTACCCAATCGCCGCCGCCGCCGCTATTGTCCGGCTGCCCGAGGCCCACCATCCGAGACGGCGCGACCATGGCAGACAGCGCGGTTCCCCACTTTCACAACAACGCCGGCGATCACCGCGTCGCCATCGGCGTCAGGGAGTTCATGTGCGAGGGCGCCACCGCCCCGTTCGACCATCCGCACGTGTACCTCGACATGGGCGACACCGACGAGATCGTCTGCCCGTACTGCTCGACCCTTTATCAATACCGCGCCGATCTCGCCCCGACCGCGACCGACCCGCCCGGCCACCTCGTCGGCGAGCTCGTCGGCTGACGAGAAGGGCCTTTTGCGATGGGCGAAAGGCCCACCATCGTCATCGCCGGCGCCGGCATCGGCGGATTGACGGCGGCACTGGCTCTCGCCGCCAAGGGTTTCGCCGTGGTGGTGTGCGAGCGCGCGCAGAAGCTGAGCGAGATCGGCGCCGGCATTCAGATCGCGCCCAATGCAGGCCGGGTGCTTACCGGCCTCGGCCTCGGCAGGGCGATCGCCGCCGCCGCCATCGAGCCCCGGGCGATCGATATCGTCGACGGGCCGACCGGCCGCCTGATCACCGCCGTCGCTACGGCGGCGTTCGCCAGCCGTTACGGCGTCCCCTATCGCGTGATCCACCGGGCCGACTTGCAGTCGATCCTTGCCAGGGCGGTCGAACGGGCCGGCATCCGGGTCGAACTCGGCACCACCGTCGAAAGTTACGTGACCAGACCGGAGGGACTGCTCGTGCGCACCGGGCGATCCGGCGGCGGCACCGACGTCATCTCGACGCTGGCAGTGGTCGGCGCCGACGGTGTCTGGTCGGCGCTGAGAGAACGGGTCGCCGGCAGTGCCCGGCCGGTTGCGAGCGGGCGCACCGCCTGGCGTGCCATCATCCCGACCGACGTCGCCCGCGATCTCGTCGCCACCGACCGCGTCGGCCTGTGGCTCGGGCCGGACACCCACCTCGTCCACTACCCGGTCGCCCAGGGCGCGGCCGTCAACCTGGTGGCGGTGATCACGGAGGCCTGGGACCGCAAGGGCTGGAGCGCGCCCGGCGACGCCGCCGCTCTCAGTGAGCGTTTCGCCGGCTGGTCGCGCGAGGCGCGCGCCCTGCTGGCGGCGGCGATCTCGTGGCAGAAGTTTGCCATCCTCACCGTCGACCCGGCCGCACCCTGGGTCGCCGATCGTCTGGCGCTGATCGGCGATGCGGCCCACGCCATGGTACCGTTCCTCGCCCAGGGCGCAGCGATGGCAATCGAGGACGCCGCCGTCCTCGCCGATAGCCTCTACGGCGCCACCGACCTGTCGGCCGCGCTCGCCGCCTACGCCGACAGCC
>CAZSWL010000157.1:0-8100 GCA_964610725.1 uncultured Bauldia sp. | reverse complement strand
ATGACGATGCCGATCAGGCCCATGAACAGGAACGAGCCCCAGCCGGTGAGATCGCGCGTGGTGGTGTAGCCCCACAGGCTGAGGCCGCCGAAGGCGGCCGCGCTGATGAAGAACACCCTGGCGATGCTGGCGCCGGTGTAGATGAGCAGGATCGGCGCGAGCGCTACGCCCATCAGAGCGGCGTAGCCCCAGAATACCATCTGGGCGGTACCGACGCTCATGCGCTGGATGCCGAAGCTCAACCACATCACCAGGCCGAGCGGGGCGATGAAGGCGACCCAGCCGAGCGCGGAGAGCGTGACGCCGTGCGCGGTCGACTGGAAGAACAACGCCTGCAGCGGCGTGTTGATGACGGCAAAGGCAACCGCTCCGGTCAGCACCAGGCCGATCATCATGTAGTTGTACACGCGGATCATGTGGGCCCTGAGGCCCGCGTCGATCACGCCGGCAGCGCCGCGGCTGACTGCTGCACCGTAGCGCGGCTGGTTTTCGTAGTTGGCCATGGAAAATGGTCCTCTCTCGATCCGTCGAACGGAAAACGGCTGGGCCGTCGCGGTTCTGGCGCCAATATGGGCCGGGCCGGTGGCTGAAACAAGGCCCGCAGGACCGGCCCGTTTCCCGCCGGCAACGGGGTGCAAACTGCGCCCGACCCCTTTACAGAAGCTCAACGGAGCCAAGATTCGGGCTTGTCCGTGCCTTGCACGCCAAGCGGAGGGGAACCATGCCCCGTCTTTTCACAGGCATCGAGATCCCCGCCGAGATCGTCGACCGGCTGACCATGTTGAGGGGTGGCCTGCCGGGCGCCCGCTGGATCGATCCGGACAACTACCACCTCACCCTGCGTTTCATCGGCGACATCGACATGGTTCGGGCCGAGGCGGTCGTCGAGGGATTGAGCCGGGTGGACCGCCCGGGCTTCCGTTTAAGCCTCGTCGGCGTCGGCGTGCTCGGCACCGGCAAGCCGCACGCCATCATCGCCAACGTCGGTGCGACGGCGCCCCTGACCGATCTGCAGGCCCACCACGAACGCATCTTCCAGCGCATCGGCCTGCCCCCCGAGGGCCGCAAATACACACCGCACGTCACCATCGCCCGCCTGCGCAACGGTTCCGCCCGCGCCGGCGCCATCGCCGAGTATCTCGGCGCCCGCGGCGGCTTCTCGGCCGGGTCGTTCCCGGTCGACCGCTTCGTGCTGTTCTCCTCGCGCAACGGCTCCGGCGGCGGGCCCTATGTAGTCGAGGAGACCTATCCGCTGGCGCCCGGGCCGGACACCGCCGGAGAGCGACCGTGATCGCCAAACTGACCGGCGGCGAGCGTGACCGGGCGCTGGCTCGGTTGCCGCAATGGCGGCCGGTCGCCGGTCGCGACGCCATCGCCCGCACCTTCACCTTCGCCGATTTCAATCAGGCCTTCGGCTTCATGGCGCGGGTGGCGCTCGCCGCCGAGAAGATGAACCACCATCCCGAATGGACGAACGTTTACAAGACGGTGGCGGTGACGCTCACCACCCACGAGGCCGGCGGAGTGACCGCCCGCGACGTCGAGCTTGCTCGGCTGATGGACGAGATCGCCGGCTAGCGGCTTGCGCCGGCCGCGCCCGGCCACCATCATGGTGACGACGGAGGCATGGATGGCGAAAGTGCTGGAAGGAGAAATCCTCGGCCGCGAGGACGATGCCGGCCGCTCTGAGCGGGTGCGCGCCAGGTTCTGGTCGACGCTGCGTCGGGCGGCCCGCCAGATTCCTTTCCTCGACGACCTGGTGGCGGCCTACTACTGCGCCTTCGATCCGGCGACGCCGCCCAGCGTGCGCGCGGTTCTGCTGGCGGCGCTCGCCTATTTCGTGCTGCCCTTCGACGCGATCCCCGACTTCCTCGCCGGCGTCGGCTTCACCGACGACGCCACCGTCCTCCTCGCCGCCATCACCATGGTCGGCGCCCACATCACCCCGGCCCATCGCGACGCCGCCCGCCGCGCCCTCGCCGATCCCTAGCCGCGGCGGGCGATCATATTGTCGTCGGGTTTGCCTGCATGGTGCCGCGCGGGCGGGCGCGGGTCTTGCGGCAACGTGGTTCACGAAATAGTAACTCGGGCAAGCGAAGCTTAATAAAACCTTATCGAGCAGGACAGGACCGGTCGTCCGACCGCCGGTGGAGGAAAATGAACTCGCGCATTCTCACCATCGCTGCCGTCGTCATTGTCGGCTCAACCGCATCCGCCCTCGCCCAGACCAACGTCGGCACTTTCCAGGACTGGAACACGTTCACTTCCAACGAATCCGACGGCAAGCTCTGCTTCGTCGCCTCGCAGCCCAAGGACTCGAAATACTCGCAGACCATCCACGGGCGCGATCCGGTCTTCTTGATGGTCACCTCGATCCCCGCCAAGGGCATTCGTAACGAGGTGAGCACCATCATCGGCTACACCTTCGCGCCCAACGCCGACGTGACCGCCACCGTCGACGGCAAGTCGTTCAAGATGTTCACCAGCGAGACCCAGGGCGACACCGCCTGGGCGGTGGCCGACCAGCAGGCGGCGCTGGTCGAGGCCATGAAGGCCGGCTCGAAGATGACCGTTGAGGGCAAATCGAAGCGCGGCACGACCACGACCGACACCTATTCACTGAGCGGCATCACCGCCGCCCTCGACAAGGCCACCAAGGAGTGCCCGCCGCAGTAGCCCGGGCCTGACCGCCGCCGCCTCCTGCGCTATAACCACGCCCGCCGCCCGCCGCACGCGACGCGGCCGCCGGCGGTGCCGGCGCTTGCCCATCGGGATGACCGTGGCCGAACCTGTCGCACCCATGGCGAATGCATCCGGCAAGCCGTCGCTCGCCGGTCTCGACCGCGCCGGCCTCGCCCGGGCGCTGGCGGCGATCGGCGTGCCCGAGCGCCAGATCAACATGCGCGTCGGCCAGCTGTGGCATTGGATCTACGTGCGCGGCGCCACCGACTTCGCCGCCATGACCAGCGTATCGAAGGACCTGCGCGCCGACCTCGACCGTGCCTACGTCGTGGCCCGTCCCGAGATCGTCAGCGAGCAGGTCTCTGCCGACGGCACCCGCAAGTGGCTGCTGCGCCTGCCCTCCGAGGGCGCCGGCCGACCGGTGGAGATCGAGACCGTCTACATCCCCGAGGACGGCCGCGGCACGCTCTGCCTGTCGAGCCAGGTCGGCTGCACGCTGTCGTGCAGCTTCTGCCACACCGGCACCCAGAAGCTGGTGCGCAACCTCACCGCCGGCGAGATCGTCGGCCAGATCCTGCTCGCCCGCGACCGTCTCGCCGACCATGGCCCGCGTCCGGGCCGCCTCGTCTCCAACATCGTCATGATGGGCATGGGCGAGCCGCTCTACAATTTCGACAACGTCAGGGACGCCTTGCTGATCGCCGCCGACGGCGACGGCATCGCCCTGTCGAAGCGCCGCATCACGCTGTCGACCTCCGGGGTGGTGCCGATGATCGCCCGCGCCGGCGCCGAGATCGGCGTCATGCTGGCGGTGTCGCTGCATGCGGTCACCGACGAGCTGCGCGACCGGCTGGTGCCGCTCAACCGGAAATATCCGCTCGCCGAGCTGCTCGCCGCCTGCCGCGCCTACCCCGGCCTTTCCAACGCCCGCCGCATCACCTTCGAGTACGTCATGCTCAAGGGCGTCAACGATTCCGTCGCCGACGCCCGCGCGCTCGTCCGCCTGCTCGCCGGCATTCCCGCCAAGATCAATCTGATCCCGTTCAACCCGTGGCCGGGCTCGCCCTACGAGTGCTCCGACTGGGGTGAGATCGAGCGCTTCGCCGACGTGGTCAACCGCGCCGGCTATGCCTCGCCGATCCGCACCCCGCGCGGCCGCGACATCCTGGCCGCCTGCGGCCAGCTCAAGAGCGAGAGCGAGCGGCTGCGGATCCGCGAGCGGCTGGCGCTGGAAGCGATGATCGCCGGTTAGGGAGCGCCGACGCTGGCCGAATTTCTGCGGCTCATCTTTCTCGTCCCCCTCGGCTATGTCGCCGCGGTGGTGGCGGGAGCCCTGTTCATCGTCGTCGCCGCCCTGGGTGAGCCGCCCGGGCAGCTGGCTGAGTTTTTCATCGCCCCGTTCGTCGCCGCGGTCGTTGCCGTCGGCACCGCCTCGTTCATTCCTGCCGCCGTCGCCATTGCCGTGGCCGAGATCTTCCGCCTGCGCTCGCTTCTCTATTTCGTGCTGGTCGGCGGCGCCGTCGGCCTTGTCGCCCGCGGCCTCGCCGCATTCGCCGGGCTGGTCTACATCATCGATGCCCGGCCGGTGGTCTATCCCGCCGCCGGCTTCGTCGCCGGCTTCGTCTACTGGCTGATTGCCGGGCGCGGCGCCGGCGGCGCCCAACCCGACCCGGGCGAGGAGCGATGAGAGGAACCCGGTGGTGAGCCCGCGCCGCCTTGTGCGCGATCCGATCGTGCTCCTGGTTGCCGCCACCGTCGCGGTGTCGGTCTTCTTCCTGATCTGGCCCGAGGTCGACATCGCCGTGAGCCGCCTGTTCTATCGGCCGGGCGCCGGATTCGTGCTGGCGTCCGATCCGCTGTTCATCGCGCTGCGCCGCTCCAACACCATCGCCATGCTCACCGTGGTGGCGGCGGTGTTGGCCAGCCTCGCCGTCAAGATCAGCCGCCCCGACCGGCCGAGCCTGATCCCGCCGCGGGCGTCGCTGTTCCTAGTCTCGACGCTGATCCTCGGGCCCGGCATCCTCGTCAACGCCATTCTCAAGCAGTACTGGGGCCGGCCGCGACCGGTCATGGTCGACCTGTTCGGTGGCAGCGCCCCTTACGTCGACGTCTGGCAGATCACCGACTACTGCGCGCGCAATTGTTCGTTCGTCGCCGGCGAGGCGTCATCGGCGGTGTGGCTGACCGGGCTCGCTCTGGTGGTGCCGCGACGGTGGCGGCTCGCCACGGCGCTGGTCACCGGCATTTATGCGCTGCTGGCATCGCTCAACCGTATCGTCTTCGGCGGCCACTTCCTGTCCGACGTGATGCTCGCCTGGTGCCTGACCCTGCTGGTCATGGCGGTGGTTCATCGTCTGGTCTACGGCGAGCCGCCGTCGCCGCTGAGCGACGCGCGTCTCGACGCGGCCCTTGCCGCTGTCGGCCGGGCGCTTGGTCGCGGCCGCGGCGGTGAACGCTAGCCCGACCGCAGGCGGGCCCACCCACGCGGTTGCCCATTGTCGTTCGCGCAATTCGCAAGCAAAGTGGATGGGTAAAGGGCTTGACGAGGCGGTGTGATGTCCGTCGACCGCCGTCGACCCGGCGGTGGAGGTGTCCCGGTTCGGTGGCCTGCGATGACAGAACGCCGGCCGGATCGGACAATTCTTTTCACAAGGAGGATGCGATGCAGAAGGATTGGACGAGAATCAGGCTTGCCGCACTTGCCGCAGCCGTCATCGCCACGGCCATGGCAACCCCGCCGATGGAAACCCGGGCGGCAGTTCAGACGTGCAAGTCCGCCTACATTGTCCGCAGTGCATCGGCGATTCCCCAATCCAGCGCCCTAAGCCTGGCGCGCACCGCCTGGTCGTCCGCTGCCGCCGCCCACTACGGCATCACATGGCAGGTGTGGGCTTTTGCCCGGAACAAGAGCCAGCACTGCACACAATCCGGCGGCGTTTGGACGTGCAACGCAAGGGCGCAGCCCTGCCACTAGCGCGTCGCCGACGCCGGTCGCTGGCGGCGCCGGGCACTCGGCCCGGCGGCGCTGGAGCGGTCGGGCTGCCCGCCCGTTGGCTCGACAGGACAAGGGGATGATGCGCAGCACCCGGCATCGCCGCCTGCGTCGCCGCGCTGCGATAGCGCTGCTGCTCACCTTGGCACCGGCCTGCGCCCGCGCCGACATCATTTTTGCCACCGAAGGAACCTATCCACCGTGGAGCGAGACCGGTGGCGACAACCAGCTTGCCGGCTTCGATGTTGATCTCGTCCACGCTCTTTGCCGGCAACTCTGCGTCACCTGCAGGATCGAAAAGGCAGCCTTCCCCGGCATGATGGACGAGCTCGTCGCCGGCGCCTTCGACGCGATCATTTCGGGCATAGCGATTACCGACGAACGCGAGAAGCGGATTGCCTTCAGCCGTCCCTATATGAGCCTGTCGGTTTCATTCGCGGTCGCCCGCCGGTCTCCGCTCGCGAAAGAGGCGCCGGCGTCGGTGGCGACCACGTTGCGTCTTCTCGCGACGGCACGGCTCGCCGCTCAGGACGACACGGTCAACGCCCGCCTGATCGCAACCGTCTTGCCGAACGCCACGCTGGTGACTTTCAGTGATCAGCCATCGCTCGATGCAGCGGTCGCCGCCGGTGCGGTCGACGCCGGTCTCGCCGCCACCGAAGCGTGGAACACTCGCGCCCCGGTTTCCCGCAACGCGGTCGCGACGCTTGGGCCCCCGTTGACCAGCACCGAATATCCGGTGCTCGGCCGCGGCCTTGCGATCGGTCTTCGCAAGAACGAGGGCGCGCTGAAGGAATCGCTGGACGCGGCCATTTGCACGCTGACCGCCGACGGGACGATCACCACGCTGTCGGCCAAGTGGTTCGGCCGCGATCTGTCGGTGCCGTGTCGGTAGGCGAGTGTCGCTGCGCCGGCCCTAGTTCTTCTGGAACTTCGCTGCCGTGGGTACCAGGCCGGCGGCGAAGGTTCTGATTTTCCCTTCGGCCACATTGTTGCCGAAATCGGCCTCGCTGACGGTGAGCAGCGGATCGGGGTTGCGACCGACCGCCGCCTCGAACTCGCTCAGCACCTTGGGATAGGCCCGTCCGGCGCCCGACTGCAGCACCAGGCCGAGCGCCTTGGCGTTCCTGCCGTCCTTGTGCAGCCAGGTGCGCGCCGGCCCGGCGATACGCGCCGCCCACACCGGCGCGACCAGCACCACTCGATCGTATTGCGCCGCCGCTTTCGCCATCGGCCGAATCGCGGGCCGCCGGTGCAGGAACGAATCGAACAGCGACCGGAAGATGCCCCGCGCCTCGAAGTCGCGCGGCGCCGCCTCGACGATCTCCGCCGTCTCGCCGCCAAGTGCCGCCGCCAGCCACCCTGCCAGCTGCCGCGACCTGCCCGACAACGAATAAAAGACGACCAGATCAGACATTGCGCGTCACTCGCCTGCCTTCCGCGCGAGCGTTGCGCCGCGACCGGGCCGCCGGCATTGCGCTGGATCAAGGGCTGCTGCTTGCCGGCGCGCCGCTCACCGTCCTATAAGCCGCAGACCGTAACCAATCCCCCGCGGCGACGTGATCCATGTCCGACGTCAACAAGGTTGTCCTCGCCTACTCCGGCGGGCTTGATACCTCGATCATCCTCAAGTGGCTTGAGATCACCTACGGCGCCGAGGTGGTGACCTTCACCGCCGACCTCGGCCAGGGCGAGGAGCTCGAACCGGCGCGCAAGAAGGCCGAGATGCTAGGCATCAGGGAGATCCACGTCGAGGACCTGCGCGAGGAGTTCGTCCGCGACTTCGTCTTCCCGATGATGCGCATGAACGCGCTTTACGAGGGCGTCTACCTGCTCGGTACCGCCATCGCCCGCCCCCTCATCGCCAAGCGCTTGGTCGAGATCGCGCACGCGACCGGTGCCGACGCCATCGCCCACGGCGCCACCGGCAAGGGCAACGATCAGGTGCGCTTCGAGCTGTCCGCCTACGCGCTCGATCCCGACATCAAGGTGATTGCGCCGTGGCGCGAGTGGCAGATGCGCTCGCGCAGCGACCTCATCGACTTCGCCGAGGAGCATCAGATCCCGGTGCCCAGGGACAAGCGCGGCGAGGCGCCTTTCTCGGTCGACGCCAACCTTCTCCACTCCTCCTCGGAAGGCAAGGTGCTCGAGGATCCCTGGGTCGAGCCGCCGCCTTACGTGTTCCAGCGCACCGTCGCGCCAGAGGACGCCCCCGACCAGCCCACCTACGTCGAGGTTGCCTTCGAGCGCGGCGATGCAGTCGCCGTCGACGGCGAGCCGCTCGCTCCGGCCGCCCTGCTTGCCCGCCTCAATGCGCTCGGCCGCGACAACGGCGTCGGCCGCGTCGACCTAGTTGAGAACCGCTTTGTCGGCATGAAGTCGCGTGGCGTCTACGAGACGCCGGGCGGCACGATCCTCTATGCCGC
>CAZSWL010000156.1:0-5136 GCA_964610725.1 uncultured Bauldia sp. | reverse complement strand
GCCGCCCCATGACGCGCCGATGCCGAACAGCCTTAGTCCATCGATGAACCGCTTGGCGCGCTCGTCGTCCCAGCCGGCGAAAACAACCCCGAAAAGGCCACAGGCGCCCTCCATGTCGCGCGCCCATAGCAGGTGGCCAGGGTCGTCAGGCAGCGGTGGGTAGAGGACGCGGGCGACCTCGGGGCGCGCGGCAAGCCAGGTGGCCACCACCATCGCCGACTGGGCGTGGCGGGGGAGCCTGACGGCGAGCGTGCGCAAGCCCCTCAGGGCCAGGTAAACATCATCCGGTCCGACATGGAGGCCCATGGCGCGATGGGTCTCCTTGAGCCTCGGCCAGGCCGTTTCGTTGGCCGCCACGGTGCCGATCATCACGTCGGCGTGGCCGCCGATATACTTGGTGCCGGCGATGATCGAGAGGTCGGCGCCGTGGGCGAGCGGCTTGAAGCCGAGCGGCGTTGCCCAGGTGTTGTCGAACAGCACCAGCGCGCCGCGGCGGTGCGCCACCGCCGCGAGCGCCGGCAGGTCCTGCATCTCGAAGGTGAGCGAACCCGGCGCCTCAGCGTAAATGGCCCGGGTGCGCTCTGAGAACAGCCGTTCTACATCGGCAGCCAAGGCCGGGTCGTAATAGGCGATGTCGATGCCGAGCGGCTTCAGCATGGTTTCCGCGAAGCGACGCACCGGCCCATAGACGCTGTCGACAATCAAGAGCTGGTCGCCGGCAGAAAGACACGAGAACAGCGCTGTCACCGCAGCGGATAGGCCCGATGGGCACAGCACCGCGCCGGCGCCGTCCTCAAGCTCGCTGATCGCGGTCTCCAGCGCTTCACTCGTCGGTGTGCCGTAGCGACCGTAGGAGTATCGGCCGCGGTGCTGCTCCATGTCGTCGACACTGTCGAAGAGAACCGTCGAGGCGTGGACGACCGGCGGATTGACGAAGGGACCGACGAGGTCCTGACCGCGCCCACTGCGCACGATCCGGGTTGCCGGCCGTGACGGCCGGCCATCGTCCTTTGACGTGGACATGCTGATCGATTCCAACCGCTTGCGCGGTCTGCCTCTGTGATGTGCTCGTGACCGGCGTCGAATAATCGCCGGACGCGGTCTGGTCAATTGCCCTGGTGGGGCCAGTTGCCGCGCAGCAGACGATGCTCCATTTTGGCGCGATGGCGCGCTTTCTGGTGATCCTCGGCTTGGCGATGGTTGTCGTTGGCCTAGCCTGGCCGCTCCTCTCGCGGCTCGGTCTCGGCCGGTTGCCGGGCGATATTGTGGTCGAGCGTGGCAATTTCCGGTTCTATTTTCCCCTGGCGACGTCGATTGTGGTCAGCATCGTGTTGTCGCTCATCATTTCGCTGTTCCACCGCTGAAGTACCGCTCAGTCGGGCGATCCGACTGCGATCGGCGTGTTGGGAAGGGCGCCCCACTCGGTCCATGATCCGTCGTAGAGACCGACGCCGGACACGCCGAGAATGTCGAGGGCGAGGTTGAGGGTGGCGGCGTTGATGCCCGACCCGCAGCTGGTGACGATCGGCCCAGCCAGGTCGATGCCGGCTTCGGCGAAGACCTCGCGCAAGGCAGCCGGGGGTTTCAGTCGCCCATCCGCGATCAGCTCCGTCGCGGGCAGACTGCGGCTGCCGGGGATGTGCCCGCTCTTTACCCACGGTCGCGGCTCGGGAGCCTCGCCGCGAAAGCGGACGGCCGGGCGGGCATCCACCAGGGTGACGCCGCCGCCGGCGAGTCCCGCGGCGATGCTGGCACGATCAGCAACGCCGTCGGGAGCGTATTTCGCCTTGAAGGAGCGCGGTGGGCGGACGACGGTGTCTGCCGCCAGCGGGCGGCCTTCGGCGCGCCATTTCGGCAGGCCGCCGTCCAGGATCACGACGTCGCCGGCCCCCATGACTTTAAATGTCCACCATACGCGCGGCGCCGACGAAAGTCCGAGGCTGTCGTAGACCACGATCTTCAGCCCGCCATCGATGCCGAGAGCGCCGGCGGCGGCGGTGAACTCCTGCGGTGTCGGCAGCATATGGGGAAGCGGATTCTCTTTGTCGGAGATCGCGTCGATATCGAAGAAGACGGCGCCGGGGATGTGGATCTCGTCATATTCCTGACGGGCGTTACGTCCGGCGGTCGCCAGGTGCCACGAGCCGTCGACAACCACGACGCCGGGGTCGGCGAGGTGTTCGCCAAGCCACGCGGTCGAGACGAACCATGTGGAAAGATCGGTCATCGTTTGATCTCGCTGGCGTGGTGGCGGCGCCCGGCTCGCTAGTGCACAATGGCGCAACTGTGGCCGCTTGGCCACGTTGGTTCGCGCGATCGGTCCAGGCGGTGCGTCATGGCGAGACGTCTTCTAGCGATTCTGGCGCTGGTATGCTTGGCGCCGGCCCCACTCGCGGCGGATCAGTACCGCCTCGCTCCGTACAAGGACGACCTTTTTCGCTACCCGGCGATCCTTGCCAGCGCATACGGCGGCGACTACCTGAAAATCGCGTACAGCGAGCAGCGCGACCTTAACAATCGCGACACAATTCCCGAGCGCCGGGTTCGCCGGAAGTACGTTTCGTTGGCGACCAGGGCGGTCAGAAAGGACCTCACCCTCCAAGCCGGTGACCTGACGGTCAGATATATCGCCGTCGGCAGGACGGCCGGTGACGCCGAGGCCGTGGTCATCTATCTGCATGGAATGAACGGCAGTCGCCTTCAGGGCGTCAACGACTGGATGTTCGGTGGCAACTTCAACCGCATCATGAACCTGATGGCGCGCAACGATGGCGTCTACGTGTCGCCGGATTTCGCCAACTTCAAGGACACCGGCGAGCGTCAGATCAAGGCACTGATGCAGAAGTACGCCGACAATTCGCCCGGCGCGCCAATCTTCATCGCTTGCGGTTCGATGGGCGGATATCTGTGCTGGCGATTGGCGGCCGATCCCGCGGCGGCAAAGTTGATCGGCGGCCTGTTGCTGCTTGGCTCTACCCACGACGACGGTTTCTTGAAGAACCCGGCAATGACAGATCGATCACGCCGATTTCCCATCTTCATCGGCCACGGCAGCCACGACAACGTCATGGCATGGCAGGACGAGGACGCATTCTTCAAGAAGATCAAGGCGGCGGCGCCGGACTATCCGATCAAGTTCGCCCTGTTCGACACCGGGACGCACGGGACGCCGATCCGCATGACCGACTGGCGGCTGGTGCTCAACTGGATGCTTGAGGTGGATGGCCGCTAGCGGTTTGAACGGCGACCACGGACACGCGGCCGCCGTCCCGTTGGTTGCGATCGTCAGGTGTTCGGTTCGACCGAGTTTGCCATCAGCTTGCCGCTGCTGTCCTTCGAGTACTCGATCTTGACCTTCTCGCCGACCTGCAGCGACGCGCTGTCGGTGCTCGCCGGCAGCGCGTAGGTGTTGCCGTCGTCAAGGGTCACCGTGTTTGCCGACGTGTCGATGCTGGTGATCGACCCCATGGCCTCGTCCGCAAGAGCGGCAAAGGATGAAGCCGCCAGCAGAGCCGCTGCACTCGCAGTAATCATCAGCTTCTTCATTTCACTCTCCTGTTGATGGCGCCCCGCTTGCGCCGGGTCGCTGTCCCCTCAACGCGGTGCAGTCCAATCTCCCATTCCGACGAATGCTGGACTTTGGCGGGGAACTTCTGTGATGAATCAAAGGCGACCCGTCACAATGGGCAGGCCGTGCGGCAAGGTGCAGACAACTCGAGGATGCGAGCAAAGCGCCGGCAGGGCGCCGTCTATTGCGCCGCCGGCAACCCGCCGAAGACGACAAACCCGCTCGGCCAGCTGCCGCCTATGTTGACCGAAGCCGCGAACACGCGTGCGTCGGTGTTGAGGCTTGGATCGGACCGATAGACCGGCTTGCGCAGGATGACGTGCAGCTCGGGAAACTGGCCGCAGGATTTGGCGGCCTTCAGGCCGTCATAGACGGCGACCGCCTGATCGACCCCTTCTGCCCGTGCCTTGGCGATCGCTTCGGCGGAGCTTGCCGACACGCACAACACCCAATCATGCACGACCATCTCTGTCCCCAGCCGAAAATCGGCCGGCACCGCCGCGGGCATTGAAATAGCGGAGGGCGGGTTGCCTTGATCGTGCATGTTTGACGTCGCCGCCGCGGCGCTGCCAGCGGCCATAAGGGCGGTGAGCGCGCCGCCCGCCGTGCAAAGCAATGACGCGCGAATCACTCGGTCCCCCTTTCCCCAACCGGCCCGGCCGCCGCAAATCGGCGGCCGGAGCCGATCCTGGTGCGGATGGTCAGTCGCCGTCCATCCGCGTTGCCTCGACGGCGTCTTGCCCCAATAGTCCGCGCATACATCAGCAACGGGCGTGACGAAAGGTGCGGCAGCAGCGCGCCTGGCAAAGGCCACGATTAAGTGCTGAATCTGCAACAATATGGAATCGCCGCCACAACAGGCGTGTCCACGTCTCGGTGGCGGCAAGCCTGGGCAGCGTCACTCTGCAAAACGGATGCGCACCCGGCGATTCTGACGGCCTTTGCTTTCGATCTTGCCGATCGTCAGCGGGCCGATCTCGGCGGTCGAACGAACGTGAGTGCCGCCGCAGGGCTGCAGGTCGATGTCGCCAATGCGAACCAGGCGCACCCGGCCCGTTCCCATCGGCGGCTTCACCTTCATCGTCTTGACCAGCGCGGGGTTGGCGAGGAGCTCCTCGTCGCTGATCCACTCCTCGCTCACCGGATAGTCGGCTGCGATCAGAGCGTTGAGCTTCTCGGCGATCTCGTCCTTGCCGGGCGCCTCGCCGGGAACGTCGAAGTCGAGCCGGCCCTCGTCGGTGCCGATGGCGCCGCCGGTGACCGGATAAGGCAGCACCACCGACAACAGATGCAGCCCCGTATGGATGCGCATGTGGCGGTAGCGGCGCGCCCAGTCGATGGCGGCGCTGATGGTCTCACCGGGTTCGGGCAGAAGCTCGCTCTCACCCGGCACATGCACCACGTCGTGGCGGTCGTCACCATAGACGGCGGTGGCTATGGCGATGTCGCCGCCCTCACGAGCAAGCGTGCCGGAATCGCCCGGCTGACCGCCGCCGGTGGCGTAGAAAACGGTGCGGTCGAGGACGATGCCGCGCCGCTCGGTGACGGCCAATACTGTCGCTGCGGTC
>CAZSWL010000155.1:0-6512 GCA_964610725.1 uncultured Bauldia sp. | reverse complement strand
GCGGCAGCCGCACTTCACGCCGGCCACATCTACCATTTCGCCGGCGTCAGGGCGCTCGCCCGCAACGCAGCGCTGCGGGTGGCAGGCACGCACCTCGTCCTTGGCCGCAACGATTGGATTTACAATTGGCGCCCGGAGGTGAGCGAAACGAAATCACCGCACGGCAGTCCGGCGGCAGTCGGACGCCAGACCAACGGATGAACCGCAATCTCTTCGCCCAGTTCCACCAATCCGCCGAGCCGACGCGGCCGTTGCTCAGCACGCCCGCCGGTCGGCGCCTCACCTACACCGATGCCTCTGCCCTTTGCGGCCGCTTCGCCAACGTGCTGCGCGCAAGCGGCGTCGCCCCCGGCGACCGGGTCGCGGCGCAGACCGAAAAGAGCCCCGAGGCGCTCGTCCTCTATCTCGCCTGCCTGCGGGCGGGTGCCGTCTATCTGCCGCTCAATCCCGCCTACACGCGGGCCGAGGTCGCCTACTTCCTCGCCGACGCCGAACCGCGGCTGGTGGTGTGCGACCCGTCGCGCCGGGCCGGCGTCGCCGAAGTCGCCGGCGACGCTTCCATCATGACGCTTGATCGCGACGGCGCCGGCACGCTGAGCGCGCACGCCGAGGGCGAGAGCGAAAGGTTCCCCATCGTGACGCGCAGCGACGACGACCTCGCCGCCATCCTCTACACCTCCGGCACCACCGGCCGGTCGAAGGGTGCCATGCTCACCCACGGCAATCTCGCCGCCAACGCGCTGGCCCTGGTCGCGGCATGGCACGTCACCGGCGAGGACGTTCTGATCCACGCCTTGCCGATCTATCACACCCACGGTCTGTTCGTGGCGGTGAACACGGTGATGCTCGCCGGCGCATCGATGATCTTTCTGGCGAAGTTCGACGCCGACGCGATCATCGCGGCGATGCCGGGCGCCACCATGCTGATGGGCGTGCCCACCTTCTACACCCGCTTGCTCAAGCACCCGGGCCTGACCAGCGCCGTGGCTGAGCGCATGCGCCTGTTCACGTCCGGTTCGGCGCCGCTGCTCGCCGAAACCCACAATGCGTTTCGCCAGCGGACCGGCCACGCGATCCTCGAGCGCTACGGCCTCACCGAGACCGGCATGAACACCTCCAACCCCTACGACGGCGAACGGATCGCCGGCACCGTCGGGCTGCCGCTGCCCGGCGTCGCGGTGCGGGTCGCCGACCCCGAGACCGGCGCGGCTCTGCCTGCGGGCGAGACCGGCATGGTCGAGGTCAGGGGCAGCAACGTCTTCAAGGGTTACTGGTGCATGCCCGATAAGACCGCCGCCGAGTTTCGTTCCGACGGCTTCTTCATCACCGGCGACCTCGGGCTAATCGACGCACGCGGCTATCTCGCCATCGTCGGCCGCGCCAAGGACCTGGTGATTTCGGGCGGGCTCAACGTCTATCCCAAGGAGGTCGAGAGCGAGATCGACGCGCTTCCCGGCGTGATCGAGTCGGCGGTGATCGGCCTACCGCACCCCGATCTCGGCGAGGCCGTCGTTGCCGTCGTCGTCCCGACCGGGCCCGGCACCACCGACGAGCCGGCGATTCTCGCAGCGCTTGCCGATCGCCTCGCCGATTACAAGCGGCCGAAGCGTGTCGTCTTCGTCGACGAGCTGCCGCGCAACACCATGGGCAAGGTGCAGAAGAACGTTCTGAGGGAGCGCTTCCGGGACGTGCCGGCGACCGGCGGCCGCCATGAGAACTAGCGTCGCACCAACACGGCGGTGGCGACGCCCATCACAACCAGAGACGAAGCGCCGACCCGGTTGACCCACTTCAGCACGCCTGCCCGCCTGATTTGCCGGCGCAGGCGGTCGGCGGCGAGCGAATAGGCGAGCGCGTTGACGGCCGCCAGCGACACGAACGTGGCCTCCATGACGACGAGCTGGGGCAGCAAGGCGATACGGTGATCGATGAACTGGGGAACGAAGGCGACGAAGAAGGCGATGCTCTTCGCATTGAGCGCGGTGACCAGATACGCATGGCCGAGAACGGCCCGGCTTCCCTTCTCCGGCGCCTCCACCTCGGCTTCCGGCAGCACCGGCTTTGCCCGCCACAGCCGGACGCCCAGGAATACGAGATAGGCGGCGCCGATCCATTTCAGGATTTCGAACAGGCTGGCGGACGCCGCGAGCAACGCGCCGAGGCCGGCGAGCGACAGGGTCATCGCGGTGAAGTCGCCGAGAGAGACGCCGGTGGCGACGGCAAGCGTAACCTTGCGGCCCTGGCTGAGGGCGTGGCTGACCACCATCAGCACCGTCGGCCCGGGAAGGAGCAGAAGGAGAATCGAGGCGGCGGCGAAGGCAGTCCAGGCGACAGGGGTCATCAAGGGGTCGCGCGGCAGTGGTGGAACCTGAAAGCCGGCGGACCGAGCCCGCGACACAGCTTGCAGTCAAGAGCGCGGCGAACCGGCTACATGGAGCTCAGCGCGACTGAGACGCCGCTGTGAGATGAACGCTCAGCGGACCGGAGAGTGCCCGGCCTTGGCCGGCTTCTTCATCAGCCGATAGCGCTCCGGATCGAGGCGCCGATTCTGCTGGGTGGCTTGCGCCGCCACGGGGGCGGCCGCCTGGCCAGACTTGTTGTCCTGGACCTGACTGGCCTCCATGCGCACGCGATTGCTGAGGGTTGCCGAGCGCCAGCGGTCGACCACCACCTCGATGAAATCCTGATCGACGCTGCGGCCGAAGTCGGTATCCGACGAGCTGACCGCCTCGCTCTTGGGCAGCACCTCGGTCGGCAGACGCTTGAAGCTCAGCCGCGTCGGCACCGACACCGCCTCGCCGAAGGCAAAGACCTCGCCGGTACCGAGCGACGGCACGAAACCGAGCAGATTGGCGGCCGCGTCGGAGACCGCCGAGCGGATCAGCGCCTGGTCGCGCTCGTTGGACATGCGCATGACGAACAGCGTCGAGCACTGGGAAATGATGGTCGCATCGAGCTCGGCCGGGCGCTGGGTCACCAGGCCGAGGAAGACGCCGTACTTGCGGCCCTCCTTGGCGATGCGCGAGATCGCCCGCCGCGTCGGTCCGAAGCCGACCTTGCGGTCGGCCGAGGCGTAGCGGTGAGCCTCCTCGCAGATGAACAGCAGCGGAAGCGTGCCGTTGCTCCACAGGCCGAAGTCGAACGCCATGCGCCCGAGCACCGAGACCACCGAGTCGACCACCTCGGCCGGGAAGCCGGCGAGCTGCATGATGGTCATCGGGCAGTTGTTGGTCGGCAGCCGGAAGAGCTGGCTGAGCACCTGCGCCATGGTGTCGCCGCCGACGTTGGCATTCTCGTACATGAACGCGTAGCGGGGATCGTTGACGACGCTTTCGATGCGGGCGAGCAGCTTGACGTAGGTCGAGCGCGCCTGGCGATATTCGAGCTTGCCGAGGCGCTGCTCGATCAGCGAGGTGAGGTCGGTGATCCGGTAGGGGATGGGCGTGTCGACGGTGAAGCCGTTGCCGCGCACGTCGCCCTTCTTGTAGGGGCGGTCGCCCTCGCGGTGGTTGCTATAGAGCTTCTTGGCCACCGGGATCAGCTCGGCGAGCAACTCGACCTCGTCGTCGAGACCGGGGCGGCCGCGAAAGACGACGTCGATGGTCTCCTCGAAGTTGAACAGCCAGAACGGCAGCTTGAGATTGGCCGGGGTCAGCACCTGGGCGCGATCGCCAAAGCAGGCACCATACTCGTTGTGCGGATCGACCAGGAAGATCCTGAGATCGGGACGGCTTGCCAGAATCTCGCGCAGGATGACGACGACACCGCTCGACTTGCCGACGCCGGTGGTGCCGAGCATGGCGAAATGCTTGCGCAGCATCTCATCGACGTTGATGTAGGCCGGCAAAGTGGGGTCCTGCTGCAGCGTGCCGATCTCGATCGTTTCCGACCCGGAGATGTCGTAGATGATCCTGAGCTCGGCGTTGGTGGTCGCCGTCGCCCGGTCGCCGATCGCCGGATAGACGGTGACGCCGCGCATGAAATATTCGCTGCCGTCGTCGGCTTGACGGATCTCGCCCATGAGATCGAGAACGGCAGTGACGGTGAAGCCTCGCTCGCGGGCGACCGACAGCGTCTGGATGGATGCGTCGGTGATGACGCCGACCACGGTCTTGCCGGCACCGCGAATGCTGACGAACTTGCCGACCGTGGCCCGGTTCTCGTCCGGTTCGTTCCAGTTGGTTTCCGGCAGACCGATGGTCGCCTGTGAACCGCGCACCGACAACACCCGCCCGATCACCTCGTCGCGTGCGGGCATCTGAACTGCTTGATTGGAAAACGCCGTCACCCGATCTCGTCCTGTGCTAGTCGCTTGTTTCTTGTCGCCCCGGCGGGCGAGACGCCAAGATCGGCTTAGCAAACGAGGCTTGAGCGGCCGTTAATCGGATGGGTTAAATTTTCCCCATCGCCTCGACCGGGCAATCGACGGTTGCAGGGGCGCCAAGACGCTTCCAGTCGCTGGTGCGGACGGCCGGACTCGAACCGGCACGGAGTTGCCTCCTAGGGATTTTAAGTCCCTTGCGTCTACCAATTCCGCCACGTCCGCCCGCACGAGCTATAGCCGCGCCGCACGCGGTGGCCAAGACGAGGCACCCGATTGGCTGCCTAGCCTTCGGCGAGGAAAGCGGCGAACGCCTTGGCATAGTCGTCGTGCCAGCGCGACAGCGGCGGACGGTTCTCGACGATGTCGCCGGCCGCCCACAGGATCCGCTTGTTGTCGACGGCGCGGCCCACCTCGTTGTCCGGGCAGATGATGTAGAAATCGCCCCGGCCCAGCGCCTCGATCAGCATGTCGATCACCTGGTCAGGCCACCACGCCCCGGCCGGCTTGTCGCCACCTGCCGCCGCCGTCATGGCGGTGTGGGTCCAGCCGGGAACGAGCAGATGGGCGCTCACCTTGCATCCGGCGGTGTTGCGCAGCACGTGCTGGAGCCCCTCGGTGACCACCTTCACCCCGGCCTTGGCGACGTTGTAGGCGGTGTCGCCCGGCGGGCAGGTGATGCCCTGCTTGGAACCGGTGTTGACGATCACCGCCGGCGTCGCCTGCGCGATCATCGCCGGCCCGAACGTCTGCACCCCGTTGATGACGCCCCACAGGTTGGTGGCGATGACGCGCTGCCAGCCGTCGTAGTTTTCCAGCGGCCCGCCGCCGTTGCCGACGCCGGCGTTGTTCATCAGCACGGCGACTTCGCCGAAGGCGGCATAGACCTTGTCCTTCAACGCATCGACGTCCTGCTTGCGGCTGACGTCGGTGGTCACGGCGAGCACCTCGCCGTTGCCGTCGGGCGCCGCCGCCCTGATCTCGTTCGCCGCGCGATCGAGCGCCGCCTCGCCACGATCGGCGATGGCGACCTTCATGCCGAGCGAGGCGAAGCGCCGGGCAGCGGCGAGGCCGATACCGCCGGCACCCCCGGTGACGACGGCGGCGCGGCCTGGCGCCAGGGCCGGATGACTGCTCATGTCGTTCTCCGTTGCTGCCGCCGGCGGGCTCACCGACGGCTGGCGTGCGGCTAACACTTTCCGCTTCGACGAGTCGAGCCGCGAATTGGCGCGCAAGGGGCGACACGACGCTCCCGCCGTGGCACAAAGCGACCGATGCCCGACTTCCCAGCCACCGTCGCCGGATCGTTGCCGAAGCCGTTCTGGCTCGCCGAGCCCAACCGGCTGTGGGCGCCGTGGAAATACGAGGGTGAGGACCTTGCCCGCGCCAAGCGCGACGCCACCCTGCTCGTCCTGAAACTGCAGGAGGACGCCGGCCTCGCCATTGTCAGCGACGGCGAGCAGTCGCGGCGCCATTTCGTCCACGGCTTCCTCGAACACGTCGACGGCGTCGACTTCGCCAAACAGGTGGCGATGGGCATCCGAGACAATCGCTACACGGCGATGGTGCCGACGGTGACGCGCGCGGTGACGCTGAGCGGCCGTGTCCACGCCGCCGAGGCGCGCCTCGCCCGCTCCCACACCACCCGCAAGCTGAAGATGACCATGCCCGGCCCGATGACCATCGTCGACACCATCGCCGACGCCCATTATGGCGACCGCGTGGAGATGGCGATGGCGTTCGCCGGCCTGCTCAATCGCGAGGCGCGCGCGCTCGCGGCGGACGGCGTCGACGTCATCCAGTTCGACGAGCCGGCCTTCAACGTCTACATGGAGGACGTCAAGCGCTGGGGCATCGACGCGCTGCATCGCGCCATCGCCGGCCTGACCTGCACCACCGTCGTCCACATCTGCTACGGCTACGGCATTAAGGCCAACCTGGAATGGAAGGCCTCGCTCGGCGGCAAGTGGACCCAGTACGAGGCGATCTTTCCGGCGCTGGCGGCAAGCCGCATCGACCAGGTGTCGATCGAGGCGCGCAATTCCCACGTGCCGCTGGAGCTGCTGTCGCTGCTCGCCGGCAAGGACATCCTGCTCGGGACGATCGATGTCGGCCGCGACGAGATCGAGACGGCCGAGGACGTCTTCCGCACGATCGAGCTCGCGTCCGCCTTCGTGCCGCCCGAGCGCAT
>CAZSWL010000154.1:0-4732 GCA_964610725.1 uncultured Bauldia sp. | reverse complement strand
CGAAGCCATCCTCGCCGCCTTCGACCGCAACCGCCGCCGTTTGCGCGGCGAGATCGCCCATCGCGTCAACCTGCGCTACGCGCCCGAGCTGCGCTTCCGCCTCGACACGTCCTTCGCCGAGGGCGACCGCATCGACGCGCTGCTGCGTTCGCCGGAGGTCAAGCGCGATCTCGGCGGGAACTGAGCGGCAGGCCATGGCACGCAGGAATAAGGGCCGCGCCGTCTCCGGCTGGCTCAACCTCGACAAGGCCGCCGGCAACACCTCCACCGCCGCGGTCGCCTCGGTCAAGCGTCTGTTCGCCGCCGCCAAAGTCGGCCACGCCGGGACTCTCGACCCGCTCGCCACCGGTGCGCTGCCCATCGCTCTCGGCGAGGCGACCAAGACGGTCGCGTTCGTCCAGGACGCGCGCAAGCTCTACCGCTTCACCATCCGCTGGGGGACGGCGACCGACACCGATGATTGCGAGGGCAGCGTCATCGCCGTCAGCGAGGCGCGCCCCGACCCGGCGGCGATCGCCGCGGCGCTGCCCGCCTTCACCGGCACGATCGCGCAGCGCCCGCCCGCCTTCTCCGCCATCAAGGTCGCCGGCAACCGCGCCTACGATCTCGCCCGCGCCGGCGAAGAGGTGGTGCTCGCCGAGCGCGCGGTGGTCATCGACCGCCTCGCTCTCGTCGCCGTGCCCGACGACGACCATGCCGTCTTCGAGGTCGAATGCGGCAAGGGCGCCTACGTGCGCGCCCTTGCCCGCGATCTCGGTCGCGCCCTCGGCTCCTTCGCTCATGTCGTCGCGCTGCGCCGCCGCGTGGTCGGACCGTTCGACGAGGCCGCCATGGTCACCCTTGCCGACCTGATTGACGCGCGCGAGGCCGGCGGGGTCGAGGCGCTCGACCGGTTCTTGAGGCCGATCGGCTTTGCGCTCGCCGACCTGCCCGAGATTGTCTTTTCGGCCGGTGAGGCAGCGCGCATTCGCCGCGGCCAGCCGGTGCTGGTACGTGGCACCCGGCCGCCCGCGGCCGGCATTGCCCACGCCACCTGCGCCGGCAGGACCATCGCCGTCGGCGAAATCGGCCAGGGTGCCTTTCATCCCACCCGGGTGTTCCAGGCGTGATGGCGGCCCGTAAATCGCGGATTCTTGCGCGTTCTTTCCTCTGGCAATCGGCGGCCCTTTCCGCCATAGTGCGCCCGCTTCGCTACCGGCCCGAGCGGCAGGTGCGAGGCTCCCGATCCCGACCGCGCTGGACGACATCCCGGCCCTGGCCGTTCGATCGGCGGTTGATTCCGGACACGAAAGGACCGCGATGTCGATTACACCGGAGCGCAAGCAGGCGCTGATCAAGGAGTACGCCACCGGCGCCGGCGACACCGGCTCACCGGAGGTGCAGGTGGCCATCCTGTCGGAGCGGATCGCCAACCTGACCGAGCATTTCAAGAGCCACGCCAAGGACAATCATTCCCGCCGTGGCCTGCTCAAGCTGGTGAGCCAGCGGCGCAGTCTGCTCGACTATCTGCGAAACACCGATGCCGGACGCTATCGCTCCCTCATCGATCGCCTTGGCCTCAGGCGCTAGAGGCATTTGACCGCGCGGCGGCATGGGGCCGCCGCGACACCGCACGGACCCGCAGGCAGCCATGGCAGGATCGCCAGACGCTTTCTCGTTCTCCCGCGAGAGCTTCTTGCCGTCTTGCCCATGGCTTGTCTTGGCGTCCGCCATGCACGAAAGGACAATCCATGTTCGACATTCAACGGGTCGAGACCGAATGGGCCGGCCGCACGCTCGTCCTCGAAACCGGTAGGCTCGCCCGCCAGGCCGACGGCGCCGTTCTCGCCACCTATGGCGCCACCACCGTTCTCGCCAGCGTCGTTGCCGACAGGCAGGAACGGCCGGGCATCGACTTCTTCCCGCTTACCGTCAACTACCAGGAGAAGACCTTTGCCGCCGGCAAGATCCCCGGCGGCTATTTCAAACGCGAGGGCCGTCCCACCGAAAAGGAGACCCTCACCTCGCGGTTGATCGACCGGCCGATCCGGCCGCTGTTCGCTCCCGGCTTCCGCTGCGAGACCCAGGTCATCGCCACCGTGCTCTCGCACGATCTCGAAAACGACCCCGACATTGTCGCCATGATCGCCGCCTCGGCGGCGCTGACCCTTTCCGGCGTGCCGTTCATGGGCCCGATCGGCGGTGCCCGCGTCGGCTACATCGGCGGCAACTACGTCCTCAACCCGCAGATCGATGAACTGGTCGAATCAAGGCTCGATCTGGTCGTCGCCGGCACCGGCGAGGCCGTGTTGATGGTCGAGTCGGAAGCCCATGAATTGTCCGAGGACGTCATGCTCGGCGCCGTCATGTTCGGTCATAGCGGCTTCCAGCCGGTGATCGATCTGATCGTCCGGCTCGCCGAGAAGGCCGCCAAGGAGCCGCGCGCGATCGACCAGCCTGACCATTCCGCCCTCTACGCGCGGGTGCGCGATCTCGCCGACGCGGACCTGCGTACCGCCTACGCCCTGACCGGCAAGACGGAGCGCCACGACGCCATCGCCGCGGTCAAGACTCGCGTCAGCGAGACGTTTGCCGCCGAGGGCGAGGGGGGGCCGAGCCCGCAGGTCATCGGCGACATGTTCAAGAAGCTCGAGAAGACGATCGTGCGCGGCGACATCCTCGCCAAGGGTGTCCGCATCGACGGTCGCGACCTCAAGACCGTGCGGCCGATCGCCGCCGAGGTCGGCCTGTTGCCGCGCACCCACGGCTCGGCGCTGTTCACCCGCGGCGAGACCCAGGCGCTGGCGGTCGCCACCCTCGGCACCGGCGACGACGAGCAATACGTCGACGCGCTCGAGGGCACCTACAAAGAGACCTTCATGCTGCATTACAATTTTCCGCCCTATTCGGTGGGCGAGACCGGCCGCATGCTGTCGCCGGGTCGCCGCGAGATCGGCCACGGCAAGCTCGCCTGGCGGGCGGTCCGGCCGGTGCTGCCGCCCCATCAGGACTTCCCCTACACGCTGCGGGTGGTCTCCGAGATCACCGAATCGAACGGTTCCTCGTCGATGGCGACGGTGTGCGGCACCTCGCTCGCCCTAATGGACGCCGGCGTGCCGATCCGGCGGCCGGTCGCCGGCATCGCCATGGGCCTGATCAAGGAGGCCGACCGTTTCGCGGTGCTGTCCGACATTCTCGGCGACGAGGACCACCTCGGCGACATGGACTTCAAGGTCGCCGGTACCGGCGAGGGCGTCACCTCGCTGCAGATGGACATCAAGATCCAGGGCATCACCGAGGAGATCATGCGCGTCGCCCTCGCCCAGGCGCGCGACGGCCGCATGCACATCCTCGGCGAGATGGCCAAGGCCATCACCGAGGCGCGGCCGGAGCTCGGCGAGCATGCCCCGCGCATCGAGGTCATGCACATCCCCACCGACAAGATCCGCGAGGTGATCGGCTCGGGCGGCAAGGTCATCCGCGAGATCGTCGACAAGACCGGCGCCAAGATCGACATTGCCGACGACGGCACCATCAAGGTCGCCTCCGCCGATGCCAAGGCCATCAATGCCGCGCTCACCTGGATCAAGTCGATCGTCGCCGAGCCCGAGGTTGGCGAGATCTACCAGGGCACGGTGGTCAAGACCGTCGATTTCGGCGCCTTCGTCAATTTCTTCGGCGCCCGCGACGGCCTCGTCCACATCTCGCAACTGGCGCCCGCGCGCGTCGCCAAGACCACCGACGTCGTCAAGGAAGGGGACAAGGTCTGGGTCAAGCTCCTGGGCTTCGACGAGCGCGGCAAGGTCCGCCTATCGATGAAGGTGGTCGATCAGGAAAGCGGCGAGGAAATCAAGCAGGACAAGGTTGAGCGCGCCGCCAAGGCCGAGCAGGAACAGCAGGCGGCGGGGTAGGGACTGTTTGCGTCACCCCGCCCGCGCCGTTTCCGCCAGTGCGGCCAGCGTCCGCCTGAGTTCCGCCGCCGTCGTCACCGGCCGGCCGAAATCGAGCCGGCCGCGTGCGGCCTCGGCGCGCAAGTCGATGCCGTCGGGGTCGGCCCCGGTCATTCGCCATCGGCCTGGCGCCAGGTCGAGCAGCCGCGTCGCGTAGAGCGACAGCGCTTCGGCATGGTCGTTGTTCATGTGCGCGACGGCACTCGCCTCGGCGGCGATCAGGTCGGCGGCCTGGCTGACCTCGGTGAGGAGGTCGTCTGGCTTGAGATCGACGATCCGCCCGAAGCCGGCGACGAGATGGCCGCCGCTGACGGTGAAGCGGAAGAAGGCGAAGTCGGCAAAGTCGGCGTAGCCCGCCGCCTCCTCGTGGCGGGCGAGGAAGCGGCGGCGCATGAGGGGATCGTTGTCGCGGCCGACCGTACCGGTGAGCGTCAGCCGTGCGCCGGCGAGCGGATCGCCGCCTTCGCCGCCGGGCGCGACGAGGAGGAGCGACGCGCGCGGCGCCCGTGCCAGGTTCTGCGTGTGCACGGCGAGCTGCGACAGAAGCAGGATCGGCTCGCCCGCCGGTGTTGTCGCCACCGTCACCAGCGAGGCGAACGGCCCGCCGGTCTGATCGAGGGTGGCAAGCGCACCGGTTGCCGCCAGACGCAGCACCCGCCGGGCACTGGCGGTCGCCGAAAACGACGTTTCCGTTGCCATTTGCGGCCTCATCTTTGCGGAGTCGACGGCGACTTCGTGGGCGAGCGGTTGCGACCGTCTTTCACCGCGGCCTCACTCTGCCACAATTGGCGCTTGGCTGAGGA
>CAZSWL010000153.1:0-4453 GCA_964610725.1 uncultured Bauldia sp. | reverse complement strand
AACACTTGCGCGGCGACGTCAACTACGCATGGCCCTCAGCTGAAATCGCCGTGATGGGCGCCAGGGGCGCGGTCGAGATCATCTACCGCAAGGAGGCCGGCGACGCCGACAAGATCGCCAGGCGCACCGAGGAGTACGAGGCACGCTTCATGTCGCCGTTCGTCGCCGCCGAGCGCGGCTACATCGACGAGGTGATCATGCCGCGCACGACCCGCCCGCGCGTCGCCCGCGCGCTGCGCCTGCTCAGCGGCAAGGTGCTGGAGAACCCGCCCAAGAAGCACGACAACATTCCGCTGTGAGGGGGACTTGGAGGGCATCATGAAAGCCACGACCCTGAAAGAACTGGCGGACGCGGCCGTTTTTGGCTGACTTACAAGAGCTTAACTGGAATCGCCAGCGGTCTGTTCAACGAGGCATCGCTAACAACTCCGATACTGGAATATCTGGCGCGGGCGACGTCATACGAATTGCTCCGGGAAGAGCCTCATCCGACCCTGAAAGCGTCTGCGCGCGGGAGGCCGATCCAAATCGACTTCGTCGCAAAGCGGCAGGGTGCGGGATGGGTCTTTGCTCTCGAAACCAAGTTTGGCCGACAGAACCCAGATGCGCTCGTGCATGACATTATGCGCCTGGCGCTGGTTCCTGCAGCGAGAGCCAAGAGGTTTTTGCTGATTGCCGGCTCAAGTAAGACCGCCAGTCCATTTTCGTGGAGGGTGTCAGGCCTTAACAGGACTCCCGGGATTGATTTCTACGATTCGGTCTTGAAGCTGGATGACACGCCACACTTCATTGATCTTCGTAGCGTCGATCCTCGCTTCGGGAAGAAATTTGCCGCGTTTCAACAGGGATACAAATTACGGGACGTTCCGAGCATGTTGAATTTGCCGACGATCGCCGCCAGTAGCACCGATCTGTTTAAAGCAAACATTTGGGAGGTCTCTGTTCGCCAAGGATCGGGGAGGACGGACCTGACGCCGCTCTACCGCGTCAAGGAGGCCGACCTCGACGCGAGTCTGGCCGCTGACGAGGCCGCATAGGAGACGTTGGACGCGGAAAGTCCCACAGTTCACTACGGGAGCCTAAGCCAACATCTGGACCTCGACTCCCGCTGGCTGCGCGATCCGTGCCGAGTCTCGATCCATCGTGACCACAGCCGTTCCCTCTCGCTGCGCCAGCGCGACGTAGAAGCAGTCGTAGATCGGATGGTCACTCTCCCGGGCCAGCCGCAGCGCATCCCCAGCCAAAGGGTGGAGCGCTGCGAGGTCGGAGAAATAGGCCGGCAGGCGTTCCAGGATCGCGTCGGCTTCCTCGGGCGTCAGGTGCCGCCGCTGGCAATACAGCCAGAGCGCGTTGCCGACCTCCGCGACGATAAGTTCGGGCGCGATCAGGTCGAGTTTACCGAGCCACGCAGCGGCGCTTTCGTTTCTCGCGCCGTAGACGAACCAGCGCACCGCCACGCTGGCGTCGATCACAGCCATCCGCGGCCGTGGTCCGTGTCGCGGTCGTGGCGGATCAAGGCGACCACATCGACCTTCGGCTTGCGCTCCGCGGTCTTCGCCCGCATCTCGGCGGCAAACGCCACGAGGTCCTCACGGTTCGGTGTTGCTGCCGCCGTCAGCGCGTCGCGCGCGGCCTGCTCCAGCGACGTGTTGTTGCGCTTGGCCTTTTGTTTCAGCCGCTCGATGACGGCGTCATCGAGATTGCGGACGATGATCTGGCCCATGCCGACCTCCATGATATCATCGTGATATCGTATGGCCGGCAAACGGCGCCTTCAAGGGATCGGCGGGGCCGCCTTCTGTCGAAGTGATTCGCCTCGTTTGCCGTCGCTTCCGGTGGTATGGCGCGCCGGCCGCGTCAGATCGTTCGTGCAAGGCTCGGAACGAGAAGGACATCTTTCTGCGTCCGCCGGCATCAAAGCTTCGTTAGTAATTTCTTCATAACGTTGGCGAAGCAGCGGAGCCAATACGGGGTCGAACCATGTCCACCAGCGAAATCCTGGCGCGGGTCAAGTCTTCCGGCAACGTCACCGCCGACGACGCGCTCGAAGCGCGGCGGTGCGTCTATGGCGACGACGGCGCCATCTCGGCCAACGAGATCGACATGCTGTTCCGCATCAACAATGCGGCCAAGACCAGCGATGCGGCATGGAAAGCGCTGTTCGTCGAGGCCGGCACCGACTACATCGTCAACCAGAAAGAGCCGGTCGGGTACATCGATGACACCAACGCCGACTGGCTGGTGTCGCGCATCTCCGCCGACGGCGTGGTCAGGACCGCGACCGAGCTCGAGCTGCTGGTCAAGGTGCTGGAGGAAGCCGAATCCTCGCCCGAGGTGTTGGTCAAGTTCGCCCTCAGGCAGGTCGAGCTGGCGGTGGTCAGTGGGGAGGGTCCGCTCGCCGACGGCGAGAAGCTGGTGCCGGGACGGGTCAGCAAGGCCGGGGCGACGCTCATCCGCCGCATCCTCTACGCCTTCGGCGGTGACAGTGGCATCGCCATCACCCGCTCCGAGGCAGAAGTTCTTTTCGACATCAACGACGCCACCTTCGGCGCCGACAACGACCCCGAATGGACCGACCTCTTCGTCAAGGCGATCGCCAACTGCATCATGGCGGCGTCGAGATACAAGGTGCCACCGCGCCAGGTGGCGCTGGCACGCGAGCACTGGCTCGATTCGCCCGACGCCGGGATCGGCGGCTTCTTCGCCAAGATGGCGGCGGGTGGCCTCAAGGGTATCATCCAGGCCTACACGGCCCCCGCGGATGCGGACTGGACGGCGCGCAATGCCGCGCAGCAGGCCGCCATCCATGCGGCCGAGGTGGTCACCGCCGACGAGGCCAGCTGGCTTGCCGATCGCATCGAACGCAACGGCAAGATCGGCGAGAACGAGAAGGCGCTGCTGCGCTTCATCGGCAAGGAAGCGCCGCAGATCCATCCCTCGCTGAAGCCGCTGATCGCCAAGGCCGCCTGACCGGCCGCCATTCCTGAGCCGCATTGCCGGCAACTGTCGGCGTTGTCTCGCGCGACGACCGGTGCGAGGCTCGCCGCTGCCATGTCTCCGTCGAAGCCCGTTTCGATCGCGCTGCTGGTCGTCGCCGAAATGGCGGGGATGAGCCTGTGGTTCACCTCGGCGGCGGTGCTGCCCGATATGGCGCGCGAAGGGGCGATCGTGCCGGTGCGCCAGGCCCTGCTGTCGACCGGCGTGCAGGCCGGCTTCGTCATCGGCGCGCTGGCCGTCTCGATCAGCGGCGTCGCCGACCGTTTTGACCCGCGCAAGGTGTTCGCGCTGTCGGCGATCGCGGCGGCACTCGCCAATGCCGTGCTGCTGGTCGCGCCGCTCGGCGGCGACGTCGCGATCGCCGCCCGCGTCGCCACCGGAGCGCTGCTCGCCGGGGTCTATCCGGTCGGCATGAAGATCGCCGTCGGCTGGGGCACCCGCGATCGCGGCTTCCTCGTCGGGCTGTTGATCGGCGCGCTCACCCTCGGCAACGGCGTGCCGTATCTCGCCGCATTCCTCGGCGGCGCCGATTGGCGGCTGGCGGTGGCGACGGTGTCGCTGCTCGCCGCCGCCGGCGGTCTGTTGGTGCTCGCCTCCGGGCTCGGTCCGATCCACGCGAGCTCGGTCCGCTTCGAGCCGGGCGCGATCCGCCTGGCGTGGTCGGATCGGCGCATCCGTGACGCTTATCTCGGCTACTTCGGCCACATGTGGGAGCTGTTCGCCATGTGGGCGTGGCTGGGCACGGCAACCGCCGCCTCCTATGGCGCCACCCTCGAGCGCGCGAGCGCGGTCAGCCTCGCCAAGCTCACCGCATTCATCGCCATCGCCCTCGGCGGCCTCGCCTGTATCGCCGCCGGCGTCGTCGCGGACCGCATCGGCAAGGCGGAGGTGACCATCATCGCCATGGCCACCAGCGGCCTTGCGGCGCTGCTCACCGCCGCCACCTTCGGCGGGCCGGTGGCGCTGACCTTCGTCCTGGTGCTGGTGTGGGGGATCGCGGTCATCCCCGATTCGGGCCAGTTCTCGGCGCTGGTCGCCGATGCCGCGCCGCCGCACCTCGCCGGCAGCCTCCTCACCTTGCAGACCGCCATCGGCTTCGCGCTGACCATCGCCACCGTCCAACTGACGCCGCTGCTTGCCGGTGCCGTCGGCTGGCCGCCGGTGCTGGCCCTGATGGCGCTGGGGCCGGCGGCCGGCATCCTCGCCATGCTGCCGCTGAGGCGGCGCGCGCAAGCGGGCACGACGACGTGAGCGAGCAGGAGGTCTTCACACGCCGCGTGCCCGCGCTCGCCATGGTCTTGGTCATCGTCGCCCTGCTCGGTGCCGGCGTCGCCGTGTCGACGGTAGGCTGAGCGCAGTTGCCCGCCGGCCGGGGCGGGCCTACAACACGGAAAAAACGGCCGCGGGAGGCGGCGGGGCATGTGTTCGCCAAGATTCTGATCGCCAACCGCGGCGA
>CAZSWL010000152.1:0-3841 GCA_964610725.1 uncultured Bauldia sp. | reverse complement strand
GGCCGCAGCTCTTTCTCGGGATTTCTTTTTCCTGGGGCGCCCTGATGGGCTGGCCGGCGATCACCGGGAGCCTCGACTGGCCGCCGCTGCTTCTCTACGCCGGCGGCATTCTGTGGACCATCGGCTACGACACCATCTACGCCCATCAGGACAAGGAGGACGACGCCCTGATCGGCGTGCGCTCGACCGCGCGCCTTTTCGGCGCGCGCACCAAACTCGCCCTCTCGCTGTTCTATCTCGGCGCCACCGTGCTCTTCGCCGCCGCCTTCTGGACGGCCGGTCTGGGCTGGTTCGCCTACCTCGGCCTCGTCGTCGCCGCCGTGCATCTCGCCTGGCAGGTCGTCGTCATAAACATCGACGACCCCGACAATTGCCTGATGCTCTTCCGGTCCAACCGCGACTACGGCTGGATCATCTTCCTCGCGGTGGTGATCGACGGCGCCTTGCGTGCGCTCGCCTGAAGGTCAGTTGCGCGCGATGATCTCGCGGCCTTTGATGCGCTCGCTGGGAGCGCGGCCGGGCTTGCGCCGGGTCAGGAAGCGCGGCCGGCGGGCGGCAAAATAGGAGTGGCGGCGACGCGGCTTGGCCGTTGCCGCGGCGATGCCGCCGATGGTGGCAAGCGGCGCCGTGACGGAGCCGTCCTGGGCGACGACCAGCAGCGGCAGGTTGAGTGCGCGGCCCCACGCCCGCCAGTCGGCCGCCGCCTGGTCGGGATCGTCGGCGACCACCAGCGGCAGGGTCAGCGACGGATCCCGGTGCAGAAGCTCGACGAAGACACGCACGCTGCCAGCCTCCCCATTGGGCTCGACCCGGACGGCGACGCCGGCATAGGCGCTGACCGCCACGGCGAACGTGGCCGACCGGCCGCTCGCCGCCATACGTCTGATGATCGCGTTCTCGCGATCGATGATGAAAGCCGCCCCCGCCGCCGCGCCCGGGCCGATTGACGCCCGGGCGGGCAGGAGGTTTGGGTCGAGCCGGTAGGCCCAGCTCGACCCGGCGGTCGCTCCGCCGATCACTGTGTGACGCCTCTGTGCGCTCCCCGCGCGTTCTTTTTTTAGATGAACTGCGCGTATTACCGGCCGATCATGCCACAGCCGGCTTGGCGGCGGCTTAACCGGCTAGGTTAAATTTGACTGATTTTTGAGAGGGTTAGCAGGCCCTCACCAAACTCGGTTCACAGAACCTTGCCGGGGTTGAGAATCCCGTTGGGGTCGAGCGCCCGCTTGAGCCGACGCATAAGCTCGATCTCCAGCGGACTCTTGACCCTGGTGAGCAGGTCACGCTTCAGCCGGCCGATGCCGTGCTCGGCCGAGATGGTGCCGCCGAGTTCGGCCACGATCGCATAGACCACCGCGTTGACCTCGTCGTAGCGAGCGAGGAAATCCGCCTTGGCCATGTCGACCGGCTGGCTGAAGTTGAGGTGGATGTTGCCGTCGCCGAGATGGCCGAAGGGGAAGGGCCGCGTGCCCGGGATCAGCCTCGCCACCGCCGCGCTCGCCCGTTCGATCAGCGCCGGCACCGCCGCCACCGGCACTGCCACGTCGTGCTTGATCGACCCGCCTTCGCCCTTCTGCACCTCTGACAGGGCGTGGCGCAGGCGCCAGATCGCCGCCGCCTGATCGAGCGACTTTGCCTGGATGCCGTCCTCGACGAGGCCCTGCTCGACGCCTTCGGCGAAGATCGCCTCGACCAGGCCATCGGCTTCACGTTGCGCATGGCCGGACGAGACCTCGACCATCAGGTACCAGGCATGCGGTTTGGCGAGGGGGTCGCGGGCGCCGGGTAGGTGGCGGACGAGGACCTCGATCCCGATCCGCGGCATGAGCTCGCAGGCGGTAAGCCCGGCACCGGCCTGGCGGTGGGCAAGGTGGAACAGGGCGAGCGCCGCGCCGGGGCTGGCAAGGCCGATCAGCGCCAGGCTCACGCCGCGCGGTCGCGGGAAGAGCTTCAACGCCGCCGCGGTGATGATGCCGAGCGTGCCTTCCGCGCCGATGAACGCGTCCTTGAGGTCGTAGCCGGTGTTGTCCTTGCGCAGCGTCCTCAGCCCGTGCCACACCTCGCCGGAGGCGAGCACCACCTCGAGGCCGAGGGTCAGCTCGCGGGCGTTGCCGTAGGCGAGCACGGCGGTGCCGCCGGCGTTGGTCGACAGATTGCCGCCGATTTCGCAAGTGCCCTCCGAGGCGAGCGACAGCGGGAACAGGCGGTCGGCGGTGGCGGCGGCGTTCTGCGCCTCGGCGAGGACGACGCCGGCCTCGGCGATCATGGTGTCGTTGTCGGGGTCGACGGCGCGGACACGGTTGAGCCGCGACAGCGACACGACGATCTCGTTGCCCGCTTCGCCCGGCACCTGGCCGCCGACGAGGCCGGTGTTGCCGCCCTGCGGCACGATCGCGGTGCGGCTGGGGTTGGCGAGCGCCAGGATGGCCGACACCTCCTCGACGCTGGCGGGTCTCAGCACCAGCGGCGTGCGTCCGTGAAAGCGCTCGCGCGGCTCGCTGAGATAGGGCCGGATCGCGTCGGCATCGCGCAGCGCGTTGGCGGCGCCGACGATGCTGGTGAACTCATCGAGGAGGGGAAGCGTCGGAGCCGTCATGGCGGCGGATAGTAGGCGGCGCCGCCCGGGGCGTCGAGGTCGCCAACCAGCGGCGGCGCCCGACGGAAGGTGGGGGGCGCCGCCGCGAGAGGGAAGTGGAACCCGTTCCGCCTATTGGGCGTGGACGACGTGCCAGACGTTGCCGACGCCGTTGCCGCTGACGTCGCCGGGATGGCTGTCGCCGACGTAGTAGTACAGCGGCTTGCCGTCGTAGGCCCACATCTTCGTGGCCATGCCGTCCTTGTCGGTGACGTTGACGATCGTCCACTGGCCCTCGGCCATGGCGCCCTGGCCGGTGAGGAAGGGGGGCCAGTTGGCGATGCACTTGCCGGTGCACATCGAGGTGGCGGTGCCGCTTGGATCCTTGTCGAAGGTGTAGAGGGTCATGCCGTTTTCGCCGACCAGGATCTTGCCGAGCGTGGTGTTCATGGTCTTGGCCGGGTCCATGGCGAAGGCGGCGGTTGTCGTGGCCAGGGCGACCGCAAGGCCGATGATGATGGATTTCATGGAAGGGGCTCCCTTTTTGCATTGCCGGGCAGCCGGTCTTGCGCCGGCGTCCTGCGCTGCAAACACCTCTACCACCCGATTATTCGGCAGTCTTGCCGTCGCCGGTCAACTTGCCTTGAAGGCGCTTCGGCCCTGTGCCATAGCAGGCGCCCCGGACGGCTGGATGGGCGCGATGGCGGACAATGGCGGACTGTTGGCGGGTAAACGTGGCCTCATCATGGGCGTCGCCAACAACCGCTCGATCGCGTGGGGCATCGCCCGCGCCTGCGGCGGCCACGGCGCCGAGCTTGCCCTGACCTATCAGGGTGAGTCGCTGAAAAAGCGTGTCGAGCCGCTGGCCGCAGAGCTTGGCGCCCATGTCGCCGGCCACTGCGACGTCACCGACGCTGCCACCATCGACGCGGTCTTCGCCGAGGTCGGCCGCCTGTGGGGCGGGCTCGACTTCCTCGTCCACGCCGTCGCCTTCTCCGATCGCGAGCAGCTGACCGGCCGCTACATCGACACCACCGCCGACAACTTCGCCAACACGCTGCTCGTCTCGTGCTATTCGCTGACCGCGGTCGCTCAGCGCGCCGAGAAGCTGATGACCGCCGGCGGCTCGATCCTGACGTTGACCTATTACGGGGCGGAGAAGGTGATGCCGCATTACAACGTCATGGGGGTCGCCAAGGCCGCTCTCGAGGCTTCGGTCAGGTATCTGGCGGCTGACTTCGGGCCGCAAGGCATTCGCGTCAACGC
>CAZSWL010000151.1:0-10338 GCA_964610725.1 uncultured Bauldia sp. | reverse complement strand
CCTCGTGGAGCTTGAGCCCGCAGGCGCCGGCGACCACCTGTTCGATCAGCGCCTCGGGCCGCGAGGCGTTGCCCTTGCCCATGAAGCCGAGATTCATGGCGAAGCCGTCGGCGGACTGGATCATGCGGCCGATGTGCCAGGCGCCGGGCGTGCAGGTGGTGGCGTTGGTGCCGGTGGCGGGTCCGGTGCCGCCGCCGAGCATGGTGGTGACGCCGGAACAGAGTGCCTCGTCGATTTGCTGCGGGGCAATGAAATGAATGTGGGTGTCGAGCCCGCCGGCGGTCAGGATCTTGCCCTCGCCGGCGATCGCCTCAGTACCCGGCCCGACGATAATGTTCACCCCCGGCTGCACGTCGGGGTTGCCGGCCTTGCCGATGCCGGCAATCTTGCCGTCCTTGAGGCCGACGTCGGCCTTGATGATCCCCCAATGGTCGAGGATGAGGGCGTTGGTGATGACGGTGTCGACCGCGCCATGACCGCGCGTCGTCTGCGACTGGCCCATGCCGTCGCGGATTACCTTGCCGCCGCCGAACTTCACCTCCTCGCCATAGATGGTGAAGTCCTTCTCGACCTCGATGACGAGATCGGTGTCGGCGAGGCGCACTTTGTCGCCGGCGGTCGGGCCGAACATTTCGGCGTAGGCGGTGCGGGAAATCCGATAGGGCATTGGGTTCGGCCTTTCATCGGGCTGCGGTCAGAGCGGTTGAATTGCCCGGCTCCAGCCACAATTTGTGTCGTTGACCATGCGCTTGTTGAAAACGTGCCCGACGTTTGTCCCGGCCTTGCTCGCCCTCATGCCGGCAGGGGCACTGGCCGCGCGCATTTCGGTGGTGGCGGATGTCGTTCCCGGTGCCGGCGTCGGCCTCGGGGTGGTGCCGGCTTGCACCATCACCTGCCCCGGTCCAGCCGACCTGATGCTGAAGGCGCTTGCGACCACGTCTGCCGAGCTCGCGACGATCGCCAATCTTCAAGGCGACTCGGTCGTGCGCGTGGTGAAGCTCGATCCGAAGGTTGCGGCCAACGCCAGGGCGATCGCCACGGCCAACACCGATGATCCGGTCGGCATTGCCAGGCTCCGGGCCGCCATCGCCGCCAACAGCGAATTCACAGCCGAGCTTGACGCAAAATCGATTCCGGTGCGTTCGGTGATCGCCGCTGGCCTGGCGGGCAACGGCGGATTGATCCTCTACGCGACGGGTGCCTTCTCCGAGAGCGAGCCGGTCACCGGTCTGCTGGAGCCGGAGCATTGGAACGCGCGGCGGTGAGCCGCGTTTGTCGCCGTGCGGTTCGACGCCCCCCTCCAAGATGATGAAGTCCGTCGCAGGCACTCGGTCGCCTCTCCGCTTGACGAGAACAGCCGCCTCAGAGCTTCCCCATGACCACGCCGCTGAAGCCGAAGACCATGCGGTCGCCGCGGTAGGGGACCAGGGTGACGGAGCGCGTCTGGCCAGGCTCGAAGCGCACGGCGCTGCCGGCAGGAATGTCCAACCGCCACCCTCGTGCCTTGTCGCGATCGAAAGCGAGCGCTGAATTGGTCTCGGCGAAGTGGTAGTGCGAGCCTACCTGGATCGGTCGATCGCCGGTATTGGCGACCTCCAGGGTGACGGTCGGCTGGCCGGCGTTGAGCTCGATCTCGCCCTCAACCGGAATGATCTCGCCCGGGATCACCGCGATACCTCGATGGCGTCGTAGCCTTTCACACGATAGACGGCGAAGGAGATCAGCCAGCTTGCGATGAACAACGCGACAATCGCGTAGCCGAGCAGCCCGAAGTTGTCGCTTAGGGTTGTTATGGAGCCCCAGAACCAGCCGGTCAGGGCGAGCTTGTTGCCGACCAGACCGAGCGCCTCGATGCCACCAATGAAGACGGCCGCCACAACCGAGACGAAAGTGATCGTCAGGTTGTAGTAGAGCCTGCGGATCGGCTTGACGAACGCCCACCCGTAGGCGCCGAGCATGACGACGCTGTCGGTGGTGTCCAGCAACGTCATCCCGGCGGTGAACAGGGCCGGAAAAACCAGGATGGACCAGACCGACATGCCGGTGGAAGCGTGGCTGGCCGAGATGCCGAGGAGGCCTACCTCGGTGGCGGTGTCGAAGCCGAGGCCGAAAAGCAGGCCCAGCGGATACATGTGCCAGCTGCGCTCGACCAGCCGGAAGAGAGCGTGGAAGAAGCGTCCAAGCAGTCCGCGCTTGGCGAGGATCCCGTCAAGGTCCTGCTCAATCAGCGGTCCGCCACTCCTGACGGCGGTGAACGCCCGATAGACCTGCATCAGCACGAGAACGTTGGCGGCGGCGATCGCAAATAGAAACAGCGCCGACACGCTCGTACCGACGATGCTGCCGTAGTCGCCGAACGCAAAATAGTGGCCGGCAAACGCCGCTGCGGTCAGGGCAATGAGAACAGCCAGCCCCACAACCACCGTCGAATGGCCAAGGGAAAAGAACAGTCCGACGGCAAGCGGGCGCTTGCCCTCTTGCATCAGCTTGCGCGTGACGTTGTCGATGGCGGCGATGTGGTCGGCGTCGAAGGCGTGGCGCAGGCCGAAACTGTAGGCGAGGAAAGCAGTCCCCAGCAGCACCGGCGAGTTGCCGAACGCAAGCAGCGCCCACAGCCAGGCTGCGACGTTGAACAGGACAAGCAGCGCGTAGATGGCAACTACCTTGCTGCGCAGGCTGTGCCCGGTGGCGTTGAAGATTCCGGCAACTGGATTGTTCATTGGTTTGTCTTTCATCTAGCGGATTGGGTCGTGGACGGTGACTAGCTTGGTGCCGTCGGGAAAGGTCGCCTCAACCTGAACGTCGTGGATCATCTCGGCGACACCGTCGATGACCTGGGCGCGGGTGATGACGTGGGCGCCGGCCTCCATCAGATCGGCAACCTTGCGGCCGTCGCGGGCACCCTCGATGACGAAGTCGCTGATCAGGGCTACCGCCTCGGGGTGGTTGAGCTTGACGCCCCGTTCCAGACGGCGACGGGCGACCATCGCCGCCGTGGCGAGGAGCAGCTTGTCCTTTTCGCGTGGAGTGAGATTCATGACGTCTCCCTCAGCACCTCCACACCCGCGGCACCGGTGCACCACGCAGGCATTCGATCAGACTGATCAGGTCGCCGCGCAGGGCCTGTCCGGTTGGTGCGATGAGCCGTGCAACTAGCATGCCGTTCCAGGCACTGGCACCACCCTCGCCGGCGCATGTTGCCAGCTTTTCGCGCGCGGAGTCGATGCGCGATTCGGCGTCGGCGGCGACCAGCACCAGGGTGGCGAATGCAACCGCGCCAGCGCCGGTGGCGCGTCCGGCCATCACCGCGTCGGCGTCCCCGTCGAGCGCGACACCGTCGGCGAAAACCAGAACGCCGTCGCGACTGATTCTCCAGCTATCTGAAATTACGACGTTTTTGGCTTTCTCTCCCATTGCGGTGCGCCCGAGGACGATTGCCTCGACCGCGAGCAGGCGACCGCTGGCGCTAACCTCGGCCGTAAGCCGGCGCCTAAGCGCCGAACGGTCGAACACGATGGTCTCCTGCGGCAGCCAGTCGAGTGAGGCTCCAGCGGCAACACCAATATTGGTGCCGATGACGGCGGCACCGGCCGAGCGGCGATAAATGCGCTCGGCGGCCTGGGTGGTGACGAGGAGCTTGGCGTCGGCGCCCGCCGTAACGGCAACAGCGAGACGGTCGCCACCGGTGAGGCCGCCGGCAGTGTTGATCAGCACGGTTTCAAGTGGCGAGTCGGCGGCCCGACGAGGGAAGCGCGTCTTGACCGCACCGGCCTGATAGTTCTCCACCAGGCGCGTTGCACGGCCGTCGGCACGGACGGCGAGGCGGACGATGCTGTCGACCCGTTCGAGCCTTCCCGTGAGTGTGTCCGCGTGAGGCGACACGACGTCGACGGGGGTGGGCGTCGGCTGGGTGCTGGTCATGGCGGATCATTCCTCCGGCTTGGCGCGAAGGCAAGCGCAGGCGCGCGGCACGGCTGCGTCCGATCTGCACAGGCTGGGAGCGATTGCGCGCCGGCTTTTGCAATCGGCCAGCGAAATCGGATAGGTAAGAGTCGGGCGACCGTCGGCAAGCCGCCGCGCACGTCGATCGTCACGACCCGAGGCTGTGCACGTGTGGCCACGTCTGCGACTGTTTGTTCTGTCGACGCTGGCGATCGCATTCGCCGCTCCGGCCTTCGCCAATCCGCCGGCGTATATCGTGATCGACGCCGACGCGGGGGTGGTGCTCGATCATCGCGAAGCCGACCGGTTGTGGCATCCGGCATCGCTCACCAAGCTGATGACCGCCTACCTCACCTTCGAGGCGATAGATAGCGGTCGTCTTGAGCTGACCTCGCCGGTGACAATCTCGGCCAACGCGCTGGCGCAGGCGCCGGCGAAAATGGGTTTCAAGGTCGGCACGGTGCTGACAGTCGACAACGCGTTGAAGATGATGCTGGTGAAATCGGCCAACGATATCGCCATGGCTGTCGCGGAAACGGTTGGCGGCAGCGAGCGGGCCTTCGTCGCCATGATGAACCACAAGGCGCGCGACCTCGGCATGACGTCGACCCACTACGACAATCCAAACGGTCTGCCGGACGATGGGCAGATAACTACGGCACGGGATCTGGCGGTGCTGGCGCGGGCGTTGTGGGTCGATTTTCCCGATTACCGCTCATATCTCGATATTCCCGCCATAAGGCTGGGCAAGCGCATTCTGCCGTCGCCCAACACGCTGCTTGAACGCTACCACGGCACCAACGGAATGAAGACCGGGTACATCTGTGCGTCGGGCTTCAACATCATCGTTAGTGCGACTCGTTTCGGCCATACGCTCATCGTCGTCGTGCTCGGCGAGAAGTCTGCCACCGATCGGGCGGAGCGGGCAGCGGGTTTGCTGAACGAAGGCTTCCGTGAACGTTTCTTTGGCGCCGGCGCGACGCCGGCGCTGGCATCCTTCGAGGCGACGGGTGCTGGCGGGACGCCCGTCGACATGCACGACTTCGGCGTCTGCACCAAACACGCCCACGGCACCGACGATGATCAGAGCGTCGACGCTGCAGGCGGGCCACGCGCGGCGCTTGGACCGCGTTTCGTGCTGATAAAGCCGGTGCGGGTCTACGTTGGCGGGGCGGACGAGCCGGCGAGGGCCAAGTCGCCGCTGGTGAAAGTGCCGCTGCCGCGGCTGGCGCCACGGTCGTCAGGCAGCGATGCTACCAGCGATACGGGGGAGGCGGCCCTGGTTCAATAGAGGCGGGGCGTACCGGGCGGCGGACAATCCTCTCTTTCATCCTTGATCGGCCTTGGCGGGCGCCTTGCGTCCGTGGTGCGGTACGCCGTGCCAATGGAAAGATCCAAAAAAGGCGGTATACGGCAGGTCGGCTTCCGCCGGGCAACAGAAGCGCAAAATGGGAATCATTCAGCGGATCCGGGCAGAGTGCGTGTTCAGCGTCGGCATCATGAGTGTGCTGGCGCGAATCATACCGCTTGCTCGAAGTCCGACCCGCGTTTTTCCGGACCTGGTGGAGGAACTTGCGGTGCGACACGGCGAGCGGCCGGCGCTTCTGTCGCGGCGGGAAACGCTGACCTTCGCCGAGTATAACGCGCAGGCGAACCGCTACGCGCGCTGGGCGATCGCCAACGGTGTGAAGAAGGGCGACACGCTCTGCCTGCTCATGCCGAATCGGCCGATGTTCCTGGCGATCTGGCTGGGGATCGCGCGCGCCGGCGGGGTGGTGGCGCTCCTCAATACCAATCTCGCCGGCAAAGCGCTCGCCTACTGCATCAATATCGTCAAGCCGAAACACATCATCGTCGCGGACGAACTCGCCGAGACCTTCGCAACCACCGAAGGTCTGCTCGAGCCGGGCGCGATGATATGGTGCCACGGCGGCCAGCGCGACTGGGGCGAGCGGATCGACCAGGCGGTTGCGGCGCTGGACGACGGCCCACTCACCGCGGGCGAGCGTCCCGTCCTCACCCACGACGATCACTGTCTCTATATCTACACCAGCGGTACCACCGGCATGCCCAAGGCGGCCAACATCAATCATTACCGGGTGTTGGCGGCGATGATCGCCTTCGCGACGGTGATGCGGGCGCGCCCCAGCGATCGCATGTACGACTGTCTGCCGCTCTACCACACGGTCGGCGGCATCATTGCGGCCGGAGCCTGTCTTACCGCCGGTGGATCGGTGTTCATCGCCGAGAAGTTCTCGGCACGCCATTTCTGGGATGACGTCGTCGATAACGATTGCACTCTATTCCAATACATTGGCGAGTTGTGTCGCTATCTGGTCAGCGCGCCCGTCCATCCCAAGGAGCGCCAGCACCGTATCCGCCTCGTCTGCGGCAACGGGCTGAGACCCGACATCTGGCAAACCTTCAAGCAGCGGTTCGCGATCCCTCACATCCGCGAATTCTATGCCGCCACCGAGGGCAACGCCGTCATGTTCAATCTGGACCAAACCGCCGGTGCCATCGGCCGTTGCCCATTCTGGCTCAGGCCGATCTTCCCGATGATCAATATTCGCCTTAAGCACGAGCTCGATCACGAGACGATCGTGCGCGGACCAGACGGCTTCTGCGTCAAATGTGCGCCGGGCGAGGTCGGTGAACTCATCTCCGAAATCATCTTCGATCCAATGAAACCGGGTCAGCGTTTCGACGGCTACGCCGACCGGGCGGCGACCGAGGCCAAGATCCTGCGCGACGCCTTCAAGAAGGGCGATATGTGGTTCCGCAGCGCCGACCTCGTCCGGCGCGACCGCAACGGCTACTACTATTTCGTCGACCGCATCGGTGACACGTTCCGCTGGAAAGGCGAGAACGTGTCGACTGCGGAGGTCGCCGAGATAATCGACACCTTTGACGAGGTCGAGGAGGCCAACGTCTACGGCGTTGCCATCGATGGTGTCGACGGCAAGGCGGGTATGGTGGCGATCGTCGTGGCGCGCAACTTCGACCTGCAGCGTCTGCGTGAACACGTCCACGCCAGGCTGCCGGCGTACGCGCGACCGTTGTTCGTCAGGATCCAGGCGAGCATTGACGCCACCTCGACCTTCAAACAACGCAAGATCAAGCTGGTGCGCGAAGGGTTCGACCCGGGCGTGACCAGCGACCCGATCTATTTCGACGATGCACGCGCCGGCTGCTACGTGCGCCTGGACGACGAATGCTATCATGCGATCCAGTCCGGGCGATTGCGCCTGTGAGCCCGGGCTGCCGCGGCGACGCGATTGGGGATTGCGCCTAACGACCAAGCATCATGAACGGTCCGGCGGTCGGCCCGCTGACCGGAGGCAGGTAGGGAGCGGCCAGAACCAGCGACCAGTACGTCTTGTACCTGCTGGCGGGTGCATCGAAGACGGCGATGCCGATGGCCGTCACACCGGCGCGCAGGAGATTGGCGTTGTGTGCGGGTGACCGTCGCCAGCCGGCGAGGGCGGCGGCGAGCGACCGGTAGCCGGCGCCGATGTCTTCGGCAGCCACGGATGCATTGAAGCCGCCGGCGGCAAGCCGTCGCGGAAAGCTGCCTTCGCCGGGAAGAACATGGGCGAGACGGTTGGCCGACGCCATGCGCTGGGCGTGGTCGGCGGCGATGTGCATCAAGCGCTGATCGACCACCACGAGCGGCAGGCCATTTTGTGCGCGATAGGCGGAGATCAATCGCGCCGCGGTTGCGGCGTCGACCTCGCCGGGGGTGGTGGCCAGCGACTGGCCAAAGGTCGCGCCGACCGATCGCTGGTCTATGGCGCAGCCGGCCACAGTCATGACGGTGATCAGGCCAAGGAAAACAAGGGCGACGAGGCGCATGCGGATGGGTTCGTCGGTCACGGCAGCCTCAATCAATCTAATCCGATTCTCGTTCGGCCGGGTGTTCAGCCGGATGCGCCGTGCGCAACGGTGGGTATCGCGGGTCATCGCCGTCTTGTGGCCGTCGGCCGTGCCAGGCGTCATCAAGCAAAGCGCGGATAGCGTTGCGCTCGATTGGTCGCGGATTCCAGTACGGATCGGCGAGCGCGAGATCGGCGGCGCGGTTCAGCCCGGAGTGCGGCATGCCGATGTCGCGCAGGGCGGTCGGAGCTCCCGCAGACCGGGCCAGGTCGAACAGGCCGGCGGCGGCGTCCTTGACGTCGAGGGCGCGCGCAACGCGGCCGATCGCTGCGGGAACAGCGGGGGCATTGTAGGCGACGGCATGCGGCAGGATGACCGCATGGGTTTCGGCGTGGGGCAGAGCGAAGCCGCCACCGAGCACATGGCACAGCTTGTGATGGAGCGCGACGGAGGCGGATCCGAGCACGATCCCACACAACCAGGCGCCGTAGAGCGCCTCGCGTCGTCCACCGCGGTCGGTGGGACGGCGGCTGATGATCGGCAAAGCCGCGGCGAGGGCCCTGATTCCCTCCTCGGCCAACATTGCAAGCACCGGGTTCCCGTCTCTGGCGTAAAGTCCTTCCACGGCATGGGCCATGGCGTTGAGGCCAGAGGTTACCGAGAGCGCCACCGGCAAAGTGAGCGTCAGATCGACGTCATAGATGACCGTCTCCGGTCGAATCCTGGGATCGCGCAGCGTTTTCTTGGCGCCGGCGGCGGTCTCGCCGAGAAGATCGGTCATCTCGGAACCGGCGTACGTCGTCGCGATCACGAGTTGTGGAAGGTCCGTGCGCAACGCTATCGCCTTGCCCAGGCCCGTGGTCGAACCGCCGCCGATCGCGATCAAGCCGTCGATGTTGTCACGCTCGACCAATGCGACGGCGTCCTCGGTCACTGCGACAGGCGTGTGCATGCACGCATGGGGGAAGAGCGCGCGGGCGCGCTCAGCGAGCAATGTGGCGACGTGCTTGGCCCGCTCCTCCTGCCCCGGCGTGGAAAGCACCAGGGCGCGGGTGATGCCGAGCCGCGCTGCCTCGCCGCCGACCTCGGTGACCGTGCCGCTGCCGAAGACGACGCGAGCGGGAACACCCTGATAGACGAAGTCGGTGACCGCCATGTCTTGCTCGCAGGTTTCAGCCGGCGCATCCAATTACCCGCGGCGCCCGTCTTGTCCGCGCACTGACGCTTGATAGCCCAGTTTTTCGTCTCCGTCAGGCAGAGGCGCGTCCCGCGGGAGGTGGGCTGTTTCTTCGTTCGTCGGCGCGCTTTGACGACGGCCCGCAGGCGTCTCGACATGGGCCGAAAACCCGATGCTTTATGGTTAACGAAATACAGTTGTGAATTCTGCCAATTAACTTTTTGAGTGTTCAAAACCCGATGCAGAGACTTTGCCAGCAACTAAAGTCTGTAAGACTCGAGCTCGTTTAGAGCTTAATTAACGCTTGCTATAGCTATGTGGTTGTCAAGTGAAGAGAGCAATTGTGACAACCTAACCGCGTAGACGTAGCCGAGCAATCATGGTCCGTCGAGCCCTACTCGCTTTCGTCGCGGCCGGGCGGCAATTGGCGCTGGCGCTCGAAGATGTCCAGCGGGTTCTGCCGCTGCCGCTGCCCCCGGTCGGGGCGCCCACGTTCGTGGAACGGCTCTTCGACTTCCGCGGCACGCCGGCGGCGACCCTGCGCATCGATCGATTGCTCAGCCCGGCCGACGTGCGGGTCACTCTCTATTCACCGCTCGTGATGCTCAAGCCGCGGCGAACGGTCACGCCATGAGCGGAAAGCGGTCGATTCCGCTGGTCGAGGATTCTGACACGCAGGCGCGGGCCCGCAACGAGGCTCAACTGCGGGCGATCCTCGACAATGCAGCGGACGGTATCATCACCATCGACACCGTTGGACGCATACGCAGCTTCAACAAAGCGGCCGAGGGGATATTCGGCTACGACACGGTCGACGTCATCGGCCAGAATGTCTCTTTGCTGCTGGGCGACGAGGTTGCCACCGAGGACAAGGCCGCTGCGAGTCGTCTCACCCCGACGGGCAAATCGATGCCGGTCGGGCGAGGATCGCGAGAGGTGGTTGCCCGGCGCCGGGACGGGTCACTGTTTCCGGCCGAGTACTCGGTCGGCGAGATCGGGGGGGATGAGGACCACCTCTATGTCGGCGTCTTTCGCGATGTCACTGACCGCAAACGAGGCGAAGAGGCGCTGCGTGAAGCCAACGCGCAGATCCACCTGCTGCTCGATTCGATCGGCGAGGGCGTTTACGGCATCGACGTGGAGGGGCGGACCACCTTCGTCAACCGGGCGGCACTTGCGATGCTCGGCTTCTCCGAGGGCGAGGCACTCGGAGAGTACGCGAATGAGCTGTTTCACCACAGCCGGGCTGACGGTTCGCCCTGCCCGGCCGAGGATTCACCCGGTCTGAAGACCATCCGCACGGGGACGGCCAGCGAGGGAATAGAGGAAACGTTCTGGCGGAA
>CAZSWL010000150.1:0-8659 GCA_964610725.1 uncultured Bauldia sp. | reverse complement strand
TCGGAAAGAGCGTCGGCAACGCAGAGCTTTTCAACAATATTATCGACGGTGACGGTTCGGGAAGCCACAACGGCAGCGCTAGCAGCCTTTACAAGGCAACCGGCAAAGCTCAGCTCTACAACAACGTGCTCATTGGGGATGGTGCCGGAAGTCACAACGGCGAGGCTACGGGTACTAGGACAGTCAGCGGCCAGGCGCTCCTCGAAAACAACCTGATCGTGTCGACCGGGACGATCGGCTTCCAAGACTTTCTTGACATAGGCTCGGGCAGCTACAACGGCGTTGGGATCGACAAAGGCTCGACGATCGGCCAAGCCGATGTGTCGAACAATCTGATCATCGGTACGGCATCGGGCGCGCTGAACGGGTCGGCGCTCGGGGGCAGCGGTGACGCCACCGTCACTGGCAACGTGATTGCAGGTGACCGCTCCGGCACGGGGAATGGCGTCAGCGTGTTTGGCGGTGACGCCAAAGCCGTGGTGGAAGACAACACCATTTTCGGCGACGACTCCGGCAGCTACAACGGCGCCGCGCTCGGAGGCGGCGGCACCGACGTCACCGTTGCCAACAACTTCATCGCCGGAAATGGCTCCGGCAGCGGCAACTTCGGCGACGTCATCGGTAACACCATCTTTGGCAACCATTCGGGCGTGGGGAACGGCGACGACTTCGCCGACAACACGATTTTTGGCGACGGCTCGGCGGTCGGAAACGGCGAGAATTACAAAGACAACACAATCATCGGCAACGCCTCCGGCGGCACGCTCCTTTTCGGCAACGGTGACGACTTCCAGAACAACACCGTCATCGGTGACTTCTCCGGCAACAAAGCCGGCAACGACGTCCAGTGGAACAACGTCGTCGGCAGCGGGTCCGGCAACTTCTACGGCGACGGTGCGACCGGTAACAACGTGCTCGGCAACCTGTCGGGCAACGACGTCGGCGGCGATCATAATACCGCCGTCGGCTTCATCGTCGGCAACTCGATCCACAGCAGCAATAACATCGGCGTCGGTGTGCTCTCCGGCAATTTCATCAACGGCGACAACAACATCGGTGTCGGCCTGCTGTCCGGCAACGTCGTCACTGGCGACAACAACCAGGGCATCGGCACCCTCACCGGCAATTTCGTCCACGGCAACAACAACGTTTCGCAGGGCATCGCCTCCGGCAACGTCATCGGCGACGAGGACAACGCCTACAACGACAACCTCGCGCTGGGCACCGGGTCGGGGAACTTCATCTTCGGCGACAGCAACACGGCGATCGGCGACGGTTCGGGCAACGGCGTCTTCGGCGACAACAATCAGGTGCTGGGCGATCATTCCGGCAACGTTGTCGTCGGCAATCGTAACGACGCCGACGCGTACGACTCGGGCAATTTCGTCTTCGGCAGCGACAACCTTGTCACCGGCACGGGCTCCGGCAACTTCATTCTCGGCTCGGGTAACCAGGCGTCCGGCACCGAAGTCGGCAACTTCATTATCGGCCTCAACAACCAGTCATCGGGCTATCGAACGGGTAACTTCGTCGCCGGCGCCAACAATCAGGCCAGTGGCGCCTACACCGGCAACCTGGTGGCCGGTCTCGGCAACCAGGCGAGCGGCTTCGGCTCGGGCAACTTCGTCGCCGGCGTCAACAACGAGGTGAACGGCGATTTCTCCGGCAACTTCGTCATCGGCGCCGCCAATCAGGCCGCCGGTGCGTTCTCCGGCAACTTCGTCGCCGGCGTCAACAACCAGGCGTCAGGCGACGAAGTCGGCAATTTCATCATCGGCAGCGGCAATCAGGCGAGCGGCTACCAGTCGGGCAACTTCGTCGCCGGTACCGACAACCAGGCGAGCGGCGACAACGCCGGCAACCACGTGTTCGGCGCGGACAATCAGGCCTCCGGCTTCAACGCCGGCAACCACGTCAGCGGGCTTTTCGGCGGGCCCGGCTTCAACAACCAGGCGTCGGGAACGAACGTCGGCAACTACGTGCACGGCAACGACAACCAGGCTTCCGGCTACCACACCGGCAACGTCGTGTTCGGCTTCAACAACCAGGCGAGCGGCGAGAACTCCGGCAACTTCGTGATCGGCACCGATAACCAGGCGAGCGGGTACCTAGCGGGCAACGGCGTGGTCGGCGTGGACAACCAGGCAAGCGGCTTCCGCGTCGGCAATGACGTCAACGGCAACGACAACCAGGCGAGCGGGTTCCTCGCCGGCCGCAACGTCACCGGAGACAACAACCAGGCTTCCGGCACCCACGTCGGCAACAACGTCGGCACTCTCGTCGCCAGCTACGACAACCAGGCGTCGGGTATCGATTCGGGCAACAACGTCAACGGTGACAACAACCAGGCTTCCGGTAACGGCTGCGGCAACAACGTCGGCCCGAACGTCGGCGCCGACGGCGTCTACTACGACTATTACAGCTACGACAACCAGGCGAGCGGGCGCGACTGCGGCAACCACGTCACCGGAACCAACAATCAGGCCTCCGGCACCAAAGTCGGCAATCGCGTCACCGGCAGCGACAACCAGGCCTCCGGTTACAAGTCCGGCAACGCGGTCGTCGGCGACGCCAATCAGGCGAGCGGCGTCGGCTCGGGCAACGACGTAACCGGCAAAGGCAACCTCGCCATCGGCAACGGCGCCGGCAACCACATCTACGGCGACAACAACATCTCCATCGGCACCGGCGCCGGCGACGGCAGCGGGATGCCCGGCTACTACGACACCGTCTCCATCGGCACCAACGCGCAGGCCGATGCCACTTATGGCGTCGCGATCGGGACCGACACGACGGTCGCTCAGCCGGGCGGCGTCGCCATCGGCTCAGGCTGGGACGGCACCACTGTGTACGGGGCGCAATCGACCCAAATGAACCAGTTCGTTCTCGGCACCCCGTACAACACCTACACGGCGCCGGGCATCACATCGGACCTCAGCCGGGCGCGCCAGTCCGGCCCGCGCGAGCTGGTCACCTCCGACTCCAACGGCAACCTGGCGACCGACAATGGCGCCTTCCTCAAGCAGCTGGATCAGGACTCCTCGGGCATTGCGCTGGCGATGTCGATGGCAAATCCGGATCTGGTCGGCCCCGAGATTTTCGGCATCTCCGGCAACTTCGGTACCTACGACGGCGCCTACGCGTTCAGCGTATCGGCCATGGGCGTGGTCGCGCACGATCTGTTCGTGCAGGGCGACCGGGTGGCGATGTCGCTGAGCGGCGGTGTGGGCTTCGCCTACGGAACGGGCCAGACCATCGCCGGCGGCCGCGTCGGCTTGCAGTGGACGCGGTGATCTGACCCTTCGGCGGCCGGTGAAGGCAGGGCAACGCATGCTGCACGTTGTGCGGGACAACCGGCGACACGATTGGGACTGGCCGCAGCTGCCGGAGGAGGAAGACGACGATCTGTGGGAGCGCCCGCAGACGCTCGCGCCCCGCCGTCACGCTCACCGCAAGCGCCGCTCGCCGGGCGGACGCGTCGCGCTGGCGGTGCTGGCAGCGGTGCTGCTGATGGGCGTCGGCGCGGCGACGTACGTCATCGCCAGCAACGGCGCCGTCGACGCGGCCGTCGCCCGATTGCCGTGGCTGCTGCTGGCGCCGCTGCACCAGAGCGCCGCGGTACCGTCGCAGGCGAGCACGGCGGCAGTGCCGCCACCGGCGGCAACGCCCGCACCACTACCGGCCGCAACGATGCCGCAACCGGCCGCTCGGCCTTCGGTGCCCGACGTGCCGGGGCTGGTCATCCTGATCCGCAGCGCCATCGTCGCCCTCGACCAGGCCAACGCGACCGGCGACTACTCGGTCCTGCGCGCGATCGCGGCACCGGCATTCCAGCAGGCGAACACGCCGGCGAGTCTCAGCCAGTCATTCGCCAACCTGCGCCGGCGCGACGTCGATCTCAGCCGGGTGACGGTGGTCAATCCGCATCTCAACAGTCAGGCGACCGTCGACGAGCGCGGGCTTCTGAAGCTTGGCGGATTCTTCGGTGCGGGGTCCGAGCAGATGAATTTCGATCTCTCCTTCCAGCTGGTCGAGGGGCACTGGCGGCTGTTCGGCATCGGCGTTCATCCGCCGCAGACCACGGCGGGCGACGAGACGGCCGGCCAGAAGAAGCGGACGGCAAAGGCCGCCGCCACGACGGTTCCCGACGATGCCACGCTGATCACGCTCATCCGCAGCACGGTGATTGCCCTTAACCAGGCGAACCAGGTCGGCGACTACGCGGTCCTGCGCGAAATCGCGGCGCCGGGCTTCCGCAATGCCAACAGTCTCGCCCAACTCGCCTCGATTTTCGCCGCGCTGCGTGCCCGCAATCTCGACCTTGCGCCGGTCGCGGTCATCGACCCGCGACTGGCCCGTAAGGCGACGATCGACAAACGCGGCTACCTGCGGCTGACCGGGTACTTCCCCAGCGAGCCGGAGCAGGTGAACTTCGACCTCGCGTTCCAGTTCAGCGATGGTCAGTGGCGGCTATTCGGCATCGGCCTCAATACGAGCCGCGGCGCAGCCGCTTCGACCGCCAGCCGGGACCAGGCGAGTGGCAAAGCGGCAAAGAGCGCGCCGGCCGCCCCCGGACCCACGCCCCACCTTCGCCCGCCCGGCTGAGACGTCCAAAACCCCGTGCCCGGCGCATCCACGCCTCGCCGGCGCCGGCCGCTCAGGTTGGGCGCGGCTTGCGGGAATGTCGCAAACTGACGGATGATAGGGCGGTTCGTCCCAGCCGGGCGACTTGGGGTGGAAGTGTCATGAAGCGTATAGCCATCTGTGCTGCCGTGGCGATGACCGCACTCGCCGGTCCCGCATCGGCCTTCGAGATTTCCAGCCCGGCGGTCGGCGCCGACAACACCATCCCGCTCAAGTACACGGCCAGTTCGTTCGGATGCAGCGGCGACAACGTGTCGTTGCCGCTCGCATGGAAAGACGTGCCGGCCGGCGCCAAGAGCCTAGCGTTGACAATGTTCGATCCCGATGCCCCAACCGGTAGCGGTTTCTGGCACTGGCTGGTCGTCAACGTGCCGCCCTCGACCACCAGCCTGCCGGAAGGCGCTGGCGCGGTGGGCAACGCCAAGCTTCCGCCCGGCTCGGTGCAGGCGCGCGGCGACACCGCCGTTTCCGGATATTTCGGCCCCTGCCCGCCCAAGGGCGATGCCCCGCACCATTACGTCATCACCATCTTCGCCGTGAACACCGACAAGCTCGATGACGTGAACGCCGACACCTCCGGCGCGGTGGTCGGCTCCAAGCTGCGCTTCACCGCCATCGACAAGGCGAGCGTCACCTACCTCTACGGCCGATGAGGCTGCCGGCGCTGGTGCCCGGCCGGCAGAGGGCGGCGAAGGGTGGACACCAAACCGACCCTGTGGTGGAGTCCCGCGCACCGGGTTCAATTGGGCGACGAGGCGCCGGTTGCGGCTGACGGTTTGTGACCGTTTAGCTCACGCCGTTGTCTTGTCGACGGCCGGCAACAGTTACTCAAAGCAGCGCCGCGGGACCCCAGCGTGGTCGCGCCGGCCGCGATCGCGATCAAGATGGAGGAAACGAGATGAAGTGCTCTTTGGCCGCAGTCGCCGCGTTGCCGGTTCTTCTGGCATCGGCATCGCTCGCCCTCGCCCAGGACGACGTCATCACCCTCGGCGCCGCCGTGCAGCAGACCGGCAAGCAATCGAACGTCGGGCGCTATTACGTCGACGCCTACCACCTCGCCATCGATACCATCAACGCCAAGGGCGGCGTCAAGGTCGGCGACAAGACCTACAAGCTGGCCTTGAAGCTCTACGACAACCAGTCCGACACCAGCCTGGCGGTGCGCCAGTACACGCAGCTGGTGACGTCCGACAAGGTGAACTTCCTGCTCGGCCCCTATGCCAGCAACTTCGTGCTCGACACCAGCTCGGTCGCGGAGAAATACCAGATCCCGATGGTCCAGGGTGGCGGTGCGTCCGGCCAGATCTATGCGCGCGGCTACAAGTACATCTTCGGCAACCTGCCGCCGGCCGGCGACTACTACGCCAGTACGATCGACATGCTCGGCAAGCTCGACCCCAAGCCGACAAACGCAGCGCTGGTGGCGGCCGACGACAGCTTCGATGTCTCAGTCGCCAAAGGGACCCGTAAGCATCTCAAGAGCGCCGGTATCGATCTCGTCGTCGACGAGAAGTTCGCCGACGGCAACGGCGAGTTCTCCTCGATCCTCAGCCTGATCAATTCGAAGAGCCCGGATGTGGTGCTGTGGACCGGCCACGAGAACGACGGGCTCAATTTCATCCGCCAGATGAAGAGCCTCAACGTCAACGTGAAGCTCTACGCGCTGACCGTCGGCGTGCCGACCGCCGACTTCCGCAGCTCGCTCAAGCGCGACGCCGACGACGCATTCGGCATGACGTCGTGGCTGCCCGACGAGCACCTCACCGACCAATGGTTCGGCAACGCCGCCGATTTCGCCAAGGCGTACAACGCCGAGTACGGATTCGACCCCGACTATCACGCCGCTGCGGGCGCGGCCGCGGTCGAGACTCTGGCGGTGGCCATCGCCAAGGCCGGCTCGCTCGACCCTGCCAAAGTGCGCGATGCGATCGCGGCATCCGATTACGACAGCCTGTTCGCCCACATCAAATACGGCAGCAACGGGCAGATCGACATTCCACAGATCGTCATCCAGGTTCAGAACGGCAAGGTTGTTCCCATCTACACAACCGACTTCCTCAACCAGCCGGTCTATCCGATCCCGGCCTGGGGCGACCGGATGTAAGGCGACGGCGGGTCGCCCGCCGCGTTCGCAGCCGGCGGCCGCCGCCGGATAGTCGGCGGCGGTCATCACAGCGACGCCCATGCTGCTCGTCCAGATCATCGTCAACGGCATCCTGCTCGGCGGCCTGTACGGGCTGATGGCCCTCGGCATGGCGCTGGTGTGGGGCGTGCTCAACATCGTCAACCTCGCCCACGGCGCGCTGATCATGCTCGGCGGCTACGTCGTCTACTACCTGTTCACGCTGGGCGGTATCGATCCTTTCGCGGCGCTGCCGATCGCCATGGCGATCATGTTCGCCTTCGGCTACGTGTTGCAGCTGGCGGTCCTCAACCAGATCATCCGGTCGGCACTCCTCAACACGCTGCTGATCACCTTCGGCTTCGAGGTGGTGTTCACCTATCTGGCTCAGCTCATCTTCAGCGCCGACTTTCGCACCATCAATCCGAGTTACGCCGGGGCCAACGTCACGGTCGCCGGCGTAACCATACCGCTCGCCCGCCTGGCCGCCTTTGCCATCGCCTGGCTGCTGGCGGCGGTGCTGTGGTTCGTGCTGGCGCGGCTGCCGCTCGGCCGCGCCATCCGCGCCACCGCCCAGAACCTCACCGCCGCGCGGCTCTACGGCGTCAATCCGCGTCAGGTCTACGCCGTCACCTTCGGCATCGGCGCCGCGCTCGCCGGCGCTGCCGGCGGGCTCTACGGCATCATCTCGCACCTGACGCCGTATGTGGGGGCGAGCTTGACGCCGAAATCGTTCGTGATCGCGATCATCGGCGGCCTCGACAATCCGTTCGCGGTGATCCTGGCGGGGCTGGTCATCGGCGTCGCTGAATCGCTCGCCTCGCTCTACATCGGCCCGACCTACCCCGACGTCATCAGCTTCGGCCTGCTGGTCATCATTCTGGTGCTGCGGCCGGCACGGGCACTGAGGACGGCCTAGATGCGCCCATGGGTTTGGATCGTCGCCATCGTCGCGGCGGCGCTGATCGCCGCCGGTCCGCTGGTCGGCAACCCGGTGCTCATCCAGTACGGCATCAACGCGCTTCTGTTCGCGACGCTGGCGCAGTCGTGGAACATCATCGGCGGCTTCACCGGCTACGCGTCATTCGGCAACTCGGTGTTCTACGGTCTTGGCACCTACGGCACGGCGATCGCCATGGTGCAGTTCCACTTGCCGTTCGGCGTCGGACTGGCGTTCGGCGCCTTCCTGGCGATGCTGTGTGCGCTTTTGGTCGGCCTGCCGGTGCTAAGGTTGCGCGGGCACTATTTCGCCATCGCCACGCTCGGCGTCTCCGGCGCGATGCAGGCCATCATCTCCAACCTCGGCATAGCCGGCGCCAACATCGGCCTGATCCTGCCGCTCACCCGCGCCGACAACATGTTCTACGAACTGTCATTGGCGCTCTTGGTGTGCTGCGTGCTGACGGTCGCGTGGATCTCGCGCAGCCGTTTCGGCATGGGGCTGATCGCCATCCGCGAGGACGAGGACGCCGCCGCGGCGATGGGCATCAACACCACCCTCCACAAGGTCCTGGCGCTGGTGCTGTCGGCGCTGTTCACCGCCATCGCCGGCGGCATCAATGCATACTGGATCACCTTCATCGAGCCGGCGAGCGCGTTCGATCTCACGCTCAACGTGCGCATGGTGATCATGGCGATGCTGGGCGGCCCGGGAACCGTGTTCGGGCCGGTGCTCGGCGCCTTCATCCTGTCGGCGGTCTACGAAATCCTGGCGAGCATACCGCGGATATCCACCTCGGCGGCGCTGTTGTTCGGGCTGGTCATCGTGCTGCTGATCGTCTTCACGCCGCGCGGCCTGGCTGACCTCTTCGTCGGTCTGAGACGCGAAGGTCCGGGCTATCTCATGCGCAACGTTCGTCTGCACCGCCTATGAGCGACGGTGGTCCCTCTCCG
>CAZSWL010000149.1:0-3452 GCA_964610725.1 uncultured Bauldia sp. | reverse complement strand
TTGCCGGTCGCCGCCCCTTCCAGCACCGTGCCGTCGGCATCCACGATCTCAGGCATGATCCCGAACAAGGGCTTGGTGGCCGAGCCGGGCTTTAAGTCCGTGGCCCCGGGCAAAGGCGAGATCAGAACCCCGCCGGTCTCGGTCTGCCACCAGGTGTCGACGATCGGGCAACGGCTGTCGCCGCAGACGTGGTAGTACCACTCCCACGCCTCCGGGTTGATCGGCTCGCCGACCGTGCCGAGCAGCCTGAGCGAGGCGCGCGAGGTCTGCTTGACGTAATCGTCGCCGGCCCCCATCAGCGCGCGGATCGCGGTCGGCGCGGTGTAGAGGATGTTAACCTTGTGCTTGTCGATCAACTGCCAGATGCGTGACGGCGTCGGCCAGTTGGGCACGCCCTCGTACATGACGGTAAGGGCGCCGTTGGCGAGGGGACCGTAGACGATATAGCTGTGGCCGGTCACCCAGCCAACGTCGGCGGCGCACCAGTAAACGTCGCCGTCGTGATAGTCGAAGATGAGCTGGTGGCTCATGGCGACGTAGACCAGGTAGCCGCCGGTGGTGTGGAGCACGCCCTTCGGCTTGCCGGTCGAGCCGGAGGTATAGAGGATGAACAGCGGATCCTCGGCGTTCATCTCCTCCGGCGGACAATCGGGCGAGGCGTCGGCGATGACCTCGTCGTACCAGACATCGCGGCCGGGCCGCATGGCCACCTTGCCGCCGGTGTGGCGCACCACGATGACACGCTGGACGATCGCGCCGTCGCGCTCGGCGAGGGCGATGGCCTCGTCGGTGTTGGCCTTGAGCGGGACCTTGCGGCTGCCGCGCACGCCCTCGTCGGTGGTGATGACAAAGCCGGAGCGGCAGTCCTCGATGCGGCCGGCGAGCGCCTCGGCGGAGAAGCCGCCGAAGACGACCGAGTGGATCGCGCCGATGCGGGCGCAGGCCAGCATGGCGAAGGCGATCTCGGGAATCATCGGCAGGTAGATGGTCACCCGGTCGCCTTTCTTGACGCCGTGGGCCTTGAGGACATTGGCGAGCTTGCACACCTCCTGGTGAAGCTCGCGGTAGGTGATGCGACGCACCGTGCCGTTGGGATCGTCGGGCTCCCACAGGATGGCAGTCTGGTCGCCGCGGCTGGCGAGGTGGCGGTCGAGGCAGTTGGCCGACACGTTGAGGGCGCCGTCCTCGAACCACTTGATCGATACGTCGGGGACCTTGAAGGTCGTGTTCTTGACCTTGGTGAACGGCTTCATCCAGTCGATGCGCTTGGCCTGCTCGGCCCAGAAACCGTCAGGGTCATCGAGCGAACGCTTGTACATGGCGATATATTTGTCGGCGTCGATGTAGGCGCGCTTCTTCCACTCGGCCGGGACCGGATGAACCATCACCTCTGACATCTTGCTCCTCCCGTTATCGGCCGCGCGGACCCACCTCTCGACATATGTCGCCACGTGCGTTTAAAGCGCCGGTGGCCGGCATGATGCAACCCCGTCGGTCGCCGCGCGCACCGGCTCACAGTCCACCCATCTTGCACACGCGCTTCCATTCAGCGTCGGTGACCGGCTGCACCGACAGCCGCGACAGGCGAACCAGCGCCATGCCGGCCAGCGCCTTGTCGGCCTTGATCGCGGCGAGCGTCACCGGTTTGGGGACCGGCCCGACCGCGGCAATATCGACGCAATCCCACGCGCTGTCGGTCGAATCCGGGTGGGCTGGCCTGATCACCTCGACGATGCCGACGATCCGCTTCTCGCCGCCCGAATGATAGAAGAAACCGCGGTCGCCCTGGTTCATCGCGCGCATGTTGTTGCGGGCGGTGAAGTTCCTGACGCCGTCCCATTCCTGTCCAATCTTGCCCTTCCTCTCCTGGTCGTCCCACGACCAGGTATCGGGCTCGGATTTGAACAACCAGTAGGCCATGGCGGTCGGCTCATGCTCGCCGCGAACCTAGTCGCGCCAACGGGATACGTCCAGTCTCAGTCGGCTTCGCGGCGGAGCGGCCGCGCCATCAGACCGTCGATGGCGGCGTCGACGGTGAGCGTGTCATCGAGGACGGCCGCGACCGCTTCGACGATCGGCATCTCGACGCCGTGGCGACGGGCGAGATCGCGGGCGACGGCGGCGGTGGCGATGCACTCGGCGAGCGGATGGGGGGCGGAGCGGTCGCCGCCGGCGCCGATGAGGGCACCGTAGGAAAAGTTGCGCGACTGCGGACCCGAGCAGGTCAGCACCAGGTCGCCCAGCCCGGAAAGGCCCATTAGGGTATCGGCGCGGGCGCCCAAAGCCTCCGCCAGGCGGCGAAGCTCGGCGAAGGCGCGGGCGATCAGGGCGGCGCTGGCGCTGGCACCAAGACGCCGGCCGGCGACGATGCCGGCGGCGATCGCAAGCACGTTCTTGACCGCGCCGCCGATCTCGACCCCAACCATGTCGGTCTCGGCATATGGCCGGAATGTCTGGCTGGCGAAGACGCGGCAGAGGTCGAGGGCGAGGCGCGCGTCGCCAACGGCGATGGTGACGGCGGTCGGCAGGCCGCGGCCGACGTCGGTTGCGAAGCTCGGGCCGGAGAGCGCCGCCGGGATTGCTTGCCGCGCGCTCTCGGCAACCACCTCCGACAGGCGCCGGTCGGTGCCACGCTCGAGGCCCTTGGCGGCGATGACGAGCGGGGTCGCCGCCGTGAGGTGAGGCGCCAACATGGCAGTAACGGCGCGCACGGTCTGCGCCGGCACGGCGAGCACGACCACGTCGGCGAGGGCAACGGCGGCAATCGTGCCGGTGGCGGTGATTGCGTCGGCGACGGGGATGTCGGGAAGGCGGGGATTGCGGCGGTCGCGATTGATGGCGGCGACGGCCGCCGGATCGCGGGCCCACAGGGTGACGGTGCGCCCGGCGCGTGCGGCGACCAGCGCCAGCGCCGTGCCCCAGGCGCCGCCGCCGACGATGGCGACGGTCTCGCTCAAGCGGCCGCCCCGGTGCCGAGTGGCCAGCGCGGGCGGGCGGGAGCGTCGAGCCGGTCGCTCTCACCGAGCGCCAGGTGCTCGGCGCCGGCCCAGGCGATCATGACGCCGTTGTCGGCGCACAGGCGCGCCGGCGGCGCCACCAGGCGAAAGCCACGGACGCCGGCGGCACGGCGAAGGGCGGCGCGCAATGCTTCGTTGGCGGCGACGCCGCCGGCGACGACCAGAACCGGCGGGGTGTCGTGGGCAGCGGCAAACATCTCCATGGCGTGCTCGGCGCGATTGACGACGACGTCGATGACCGCCGCCTGAAACGAGGCGCAGAAGTCGGCGACATCGTTGTCGGACAGCGGCGCGGCGGCCTCGGCGGCGAGCCGCAGGGCGGTCTTGAGGCCGGAGAACGAGAAATCGGCGCCCGGCCGGTCGATCAGCGGGCGGGGCAATGCGACGCGGGCCGGATCTCCGGTGCGGGCGGCGTGCTCGACCGCCGGGCCGCCG
>CAZSWL010000148.1:0-13753 GCA_964610725.1 uncultured Bauldia sp. | reverse complement strand
CCGGCCTTGTTGAAGTCCTCGACGGCCTGCTCGGCGCCCGCCTGCATCTGCGCGCCGAACGACGCATATTCGCCGGTGATCGGCCCGGCGACCGCTATCAGGATGTCGGCGTGAGCGGCGCCCGCCATTGCCATGGCCATGGACAGGGCAAGGCCCGCCTTGACTACTTTCTTCATGTGCTAATCCCCTCCAAATACCAGGTGCTGATGCGCACCGTACCTAAAGCGAGGCCAAAACCCCCACTGAGCGCGAGCCTAGCCCGCCAGCGGGAACAGCGCAATCTGCCTGCGTCTGCCGCTGGTTGGGCTATGCATTGGTACCAGCGGGGTTGGGGCGGCGACGCCACCACAGCGGTCCGACGCGTTGGTAAAGCCAACCGTACTGGCCGACCATCTGGCCCGCACGGGTCAACCGGAAGCCCGTCCAGGCGAGGATCAAAAGAATAATCAAGTCAACTACATAGTAATGCCAAGTAAGAAGAGTACCATGGAAAAGCGCAAAGTGAATGAAACGAACGGCCGCCGTAAGCAGCAGAACATAGATGAATAAATATGGCAGCGAGCGCCAGATCAAGGCCACCGCGCGGCCGGTGAGATAGGCGGCACCGCCGCCGAGAAACACCGTGACCAGAAGGAAATCGACGATCGACGTTTCCCAGATGACTCCCATGAAACTCCCTCTCCGCCGCTAGTGCTTGCCGCCTTCGAGGTAGGCCGAACGCACCTCCTCGCGGGCAAGCAATTCCTTGCCCGTGCCGGTCATGGTGATCGACCCATTGACCATGACGTAGCCCCGGTGGGCGAGCTTGAGGGCGTGATAGGCGTTCTGTTCGACCAGGAAGACGGTGAGGCCGTCCTTTTCGTTCAGCTCCTTCAGCACCGCGAAAATCTGCCGGACGATGAGCGGGGCAAGGCCAAGCGACGGCTCGTCGAGCAGCAGCAATCGCGGCCGGCTCATCAAGGCACGCGCGATGGCCAGCATCTGCTGCTCGCCGCCCGACAGGGTGCCGCCGCGCTGGCCGGCGCGCTGCTTGAGAACCGGAAAGATGTCGTAGATGCGGGCGAGATCCTCGTTGAAGTGCTCGGGCCCTGAGATGACGGCTCCCATCTGCAGATTTTCCAGCACCGTCATGCGCGGGAAGATGTGGCGCCCCTCGGGGGCCTGTGAGATCGCCAGCCGCATGATCTCGTGGGTCGGCCGGTGGGTTATCTCGGCCCCGTCGAAACGGATCGTGCCGGACCGTGCCCGCGGGCTGCCGCAGATGGTCATCATCAGCGTCGACTTGCCGGCGCCGTTCGCCCCGATCAGGGTGACGATCTCGCCCTCATTGACGTCAACGTCGACGCCGCGCAGCGCGATGATGTTGCCGTAGTAGGTTGAAACGCCGCGAACCGCGAGGAGGGGCGTGCTCAATGAGTCACCTCCTCCTCCACCGTCTCGACCTCTTCGTCCTCGACGCCGAGATAAGCGGCAATGACCCGCGGATCATTGCGCACGAAATCCGCCGGTCCGTCGGAAATCTTCACGCCATAGTCGAGAACGACGATGTGATCCGAGATGCCCATGACCACGCCCATGTCGTGTTCAATGAGAAGCACCGAAATGCCGTGTTTGTCGCGAATGAAGCGGATCAGTTCGTTGAGCTCTCCGGTCTCGCGCGGGTTAAGGCCGGCGGCCGGTTCGTCGAGGCAAAGCAGCAGCGGGTCCGTGCACATGGCGCGGGCGATTTCCAGCCGCCGCTGGGCGCCGTAGGGCAGGTCGGCGGCGGGATCGTCGGCTCGGTCGATCAACTTCACCTGTTCGAGCCAATAGGTCGCCATCTCCAGGGCAGCGCGTTGGGCGGCGCCGTAAGACGGCAGACCGAGAAGGCCGATGATACTGTAGCCTGACGCTGCCATCAGCTTGTTGTGCTGGGCAACCATCAGATTCTCAAGGACGGTCATGCCACCGAACAGGCGGATATTCTGGAAGGTGCGGGCGACACGGGCGTCGCGGGCGATCTCGTACTCGGGCATGCGCTCGAGCAGGAACAATCCGCCCGATGGGCTCGCCCGCCCGCCGCGATTGGTGGTTGGCTGCAAACCTTCGTAGGCGCCCGATGTATGTGCGAGCGCGATGCGGCCCTCGGTCGGTTTGTAGAAGCCGGTGATGCAATTGAACACTGTTGTCTTGCCGGCACCATTGGGGCCGATCAGCGCGGTGACGTCGCCGCGACCGGCGGCAAACGAAAGGTCGCCGACCGCGACCAGCCCACCGAAGCGCATCGACAGGTGTTCGATCGTCAGGATGGGATCGGTCTGCCAGTTCGTCATCCGCGGCCCTCGCCGACAAGGGCGCCCGAAACCGCCTTGCGCGCCTTGAGGAAGACCGATGGCCGTCGCGTCGAGACGAGACCGCGTGGGCGCCAAACCATGATTGCGACCATGACAATCCCGAAGATCAACATCCGGTATTGGGTCGGATCGAAGCCAGGTCCGAAGATCGCCTTGAGGAAGGTGAGATTGCGCAGCAACTCGATGCCGCCGATCATAACAACCGCCGCCACGGCGACTCCGATCTGGCTGCCGAGGCCACCCAGCACGACGATCGCGAGGATCGTGGCCGACTCGACGAAATTGAAACTCTCCGGCGAGATGAAGCCCTGCCGGGTGGCGAAGAACGATCCGGCGAACCCGCCGAACATGGCGCCCATCGCAAACGCCGTCAGCTTGGTGTTGGTGGTGTTGAGTCCCAGCGAACGGCAGGCGATTTCATCCTCGCGCAGCGCCTCCCAGGCGCGGCCGACCGGCAGCCGTCGAATGCGCAGCGTGATGACATTGGTGATCAGGGCGAGAACAAGGATGACGTAATAGAGAAAGATGATGCGGTGGTTGGGGGAATAGTGAAGGCCGAAATGGGCGGCGAAGCCATCTTTGCCGCGAGTGAACTCAAGCCCGAAGAAGCTCGGCCGTGGCACGCCGTTGATGCCGTCGGGGCCGTGAGTGAAGCTGTACCAGTTGATGAGCACAAGCCGGATAATCTCGCCGAAGGCCAGAGTGACGATGGCGAGGTAGTCGCCGCGCAGTCTGAGCACCGGAAAGCCGAGGATGAGGCCCCAGCAGGCGGCGAAGATGCCGGCGAATGGCAGACATTCCCAGAACGACCAGCCCAAATGCTCGGCGATGAGCGCGTATGAGTAGGCGCCGACTGCATAGAACGCGACATAGCCGAGGTCGAGCAAACCGGCGAGACCCACCACGATGTTGAGCCCCCAGCCCAGCATCATGTACGTGAGGATGAGCGTGCCGAGGTCGATGATGTAGCGGCTCTGTTGCGGCGCGTAATAGATGGTGATGACGGGAATGACGAACGCGGCAAGCAGGAAGAGTCCGGCCGCTGCCCGTCCGACGTTGGGAATGGCCGGCAAGCCGGACAAGGCGGCCGCGAAACGCGCGGTGACCGGATGCGGCGCCTTCCAGACGAATACATTGAGGAAGAGGCGACCGACAAAGACGACGACGACGGCAATCGCCACGGAATCCCAGTGGGTGTCGAGACGAAGGTTGCTGCTCGACCCGACCGCCACGGTTTCCAAGCCAACTAGCGGGGCCGCCAGGGCGAACGTGATGATCGCGGCAAGGACGGAGTCCTTGAGTGAAGCAACGAGACGATCGCCCACCGGTGGGGCTGGTACGGCCGGCGGTTCGCCGCTGTAGGCGCGCGCGAGTTCTTCTTCCTTTAGTTCCGCGCCCTCGGGCGTGAAGTCGGCGGTCGGTTCGCGGGAGGCGTCCGCGGCCATGTCAGACTTTCTCGACTTCCGGCCTGCCAAGCAGGCCCGAGGGCAGGAAGATCAGGGTGATGGCAAGGATCGAAAAGGCGGCGACGTCCTTGTATTCGACCGAGAAATAGGCCGACCAGAACGTCTCGATCAGGCCGATAAGGAGCCCACCCAACATGGCACCGGGCAGCGAGCCGATGCCGCCGAGCACAGCAGCGGTGAAGGCCAAGATGCCGGCGTTGAAGCCGATAAAGAAGTCGATCACGCCGTAGTACAGCAGAAACATCATGCCGGCGACGGCGGCGAGAGCCGCGCCGACGACAAAGGTGATCGAGATCGTGCGGTCGACATTGACGCCGAGAAGAGCCGCCATGCGGGCGTCCTGCTCGCACGCGCGCTGGGCCCGGCCTAGTGCCGTGCGCGAGATCAGCAGAGTGAACGCGGCCATCAGCACCACGGTGGTAATCATGATGATGATTTGGATGTTGGACAGCTGGACAGTGAAGCCGTCGCTACTTTCCATGAGCGAGTAGCCGCCGCTGATGATGGGTGGCAATGGCTTGATGCGGGCGCCCTGTTCCACCTGGACGAAGTTCTGCAGCACGATCGACATGCCGATGGCGGTGATCAGCGGCGCCAGGCGGAAGGAGCCGCGCAGCGGCCGATAGGCGACCCGCTCGACAGTCCAGCCCCACACGGCGGTCAGCGCCATGGCGACGACCATCACGGCAATCAATGCTAAAATCAGGACGAAGAGGGGCAATCCGGACGAGGCGCCAACGATGATCAAGCCGATCAGCGCAATGAAGGAGCCGACCATGAAGATGTCGCCGTGGGCGAAGTTGATCATGCCGATGATGCCGTAGACCATCGTGTAGCCGATGGCGATCAGGCCGAAGATGGACCCAAGCGTCAGCCCGTTGATCAACTGTTGGACAAAATACTCCATCCCCGGAAATGTCCCCCTGCCGCTGACCCGCGTCGCCCCGCTGGGAAAAAGCGACCGCCGTCAGCTTCCATCGCCACTCCCGCACGGCAAGACTAAACGACTGCGCCGCCTTGTCCAGTCGGGCGCGACGCCGCGGCGACGCAGATCGTCAGGCTGCGCCCGGCGACGCTTCGGCACCGGTGCGCGGATCGAGGACCGCGCTGTCGGGCATCATTGTCTTGGGGACCGGCAGGCCCTGAAAGACCTGGCGCAAGGCCGGGGCGGGCGGCCCGTCGCCGTCGGGTTTGACCGGGATCAAGGCACGCTGGCGCGGTCGGCAGATGGGGTGGCGGCGAGCAACGCAATCGGGAGGTCGTTCGATGAACGTTGAGAACAAGCCGATGCGCGGCGTTGGGGTGCTGTCGGTCGTGGTCTGGTCGCTCGCCGGGCTCAGCCCGGCGCTGGCGCAGGAGCCGCAGCGTTACTACGGCCCCCACATGTGGGGCGACTGGGGAGGAGGGTGGTGGATGTTCATCGGTCCGCTGTGGTTGATTCTGGTTCTTGCGGTCGTGGTCGGCGTGGTGGTGCTGATCGTGCGCTGGTTGGTGGGCGCGGGCGACAGCGGCGGCGCCGCCGGTCCGGCCGCGTCAGACAAGCCGCTCGATATCCTGCGGGAGCGCTTCGCCCGTGGCGAGATCGACAAGGAGGAGTTCGAGGAACGCAAGCGCTTGCTCGGCGGCTGAGGGTAGCGGGCGGTCAAGCGCCTGCGTCGAGCGCCTCCTTCAACATCAGGAAATCGCGCCAGACGAGCCGCTTCTGAAGCGGCTGGCGCAAGAGGTAGGCCGGGTGCAGGGTCGCCATCGCGCGGATGAGGCGGCTGCCGGTGTCGTAATCGTGCCACTGGCCGCGGAATCGCAAGATGCCGCCCTTGTTGTTCATCAGTTCGGCGGCGGCCGGTCCGCCGAGGCAGATGAGGAAATCGGGATCGGCGAGCTCGATCTGGCGCTCGATGAACGGCCGGCAGGCGGCGGTCTCCTGAGGGGTCGGGGTACGGTTGCCCGGCGGACGCCAGGGGACGATGTTGGCGATGTAGACCGACGTGCGGTCGAGGCCGATCGCCGCCAGCATACGGTCGAGCAGTTGGCCGGAGCGGCCGACGAAGGGCAGCCCCTGGATGTCCTCGTCGCGTCCGGGCGCCTCGCCGACCAGCATGACCCGGCTTTGCGGGTTGCCGTCGGCGAAAACGAGCTGGGTGGCGGTGCGCTTGAGGTTGCACCCTTCGAAGCGCTCCAGCGCCTCGCGCAGCTCATCGAGATTGGCTGCGGCTCTGGCCGAGGCCCGCGCCGTGCGCTGGCCCTCCTCGGGCGGGTTCGCCGCCGGGCGCGTCGCGCTGACAAGCGCGCGGGCGGCGGCGGGGCTGTCGCTCTGTTGTGGTGGTGGCGGCAGTGGCGGCGAATGGACGGCGACCGTCCGCTTTGCCGCGACGAGCCGGTTGGCCGGTGCCTCGTCGAGGGCCGCATCGACCCCCATCTCGGCGTACCAGGCAAGCAGGTCGGCGGCAGCGCGAGTCGTTGGGTCGGAGGTCATGGTGGTCGCAGTCCATCGGTGCCGGGCGGAGGCTTGGTTGAAGAGCCCCCGGCGCGGCCCATATCGAGCGTGCTGGGCGGCGTTGCACGCATCTGGAGATGTACCATGCGAAGCACGGCGGCCATCGTGACATCTTTGACGGCGGCGGCCCTCGTTGCAACGCTCGCCTCGTCCCTGGCGGCGGGCCAGAGCGGCGCCGGCGGCACCCTCGGCAATGTCCTGAGCGGACAGGACGCGTTCGGCAGTTGGCAGGACAGCAGCCCGGGCGTGCGGCGCCTGATAAGGCCGCTGGACCTGCCGGCGCCGTTCGCCACCAAATCGGCATCCAACGGGCCAAACGTCGCCCCGATGCCGAGCGGTGCGAGGCCGAAAGTGCCCGACGGTTTCGCCGTCGAGACGGTCGCCAAGGATTTCAAGCAGCCGCGCGTCATTCGCGTGGCACCGAACGGTGACCTGTTTGTCGCCGACAGCGCGGCCGGCGAGATTCGCATTCTCAGAATGCAGGATGGCACCGCCAAGCCGAGCGCGGAAAGCGTCTTTGCCGACGGACTCAACCGGCCCTACGGTATCGCCTTCTATCCGCTCGGGCCGAATCCGCGCTGGGTGTATGTGGCCGACACCGACAGCGTGGTCCGTTACGCCTACGCGAACGGCGACCTCAAGGCGACCGGCCAGCCGCAGACGATCGTTGCCCACCTGCCGACCGGTTCCCACTGGACGCGCGATATCGCGTTTTCGCCCGACGGCGGCACGATGTTCGTTGCGGTCGGCTCGCGCTCCAATGCCGGAGAAGACCTGAGGGGGTTGCCCGGTGACGGCATCGAGGCATTCGCGGCAAGTCACGCGCTGGGGGCGGCGTGGGGCGGCGAGGAGGATCGCGCCGACGTTCTTGCCTTCGACCCCGGAGGCTCAAACAAGCGCGTGTACGCCACCGGCCTGCGCAACTGCGCGGGCATGACCGTTCAGCCGGCGACGGGTCAGCTATGGTGCGTCGTCAACGAACGCGACGGCCTGGGAGACGACCTGCCGCCCGATTTCGCGACCGCTGTGCAGGAAGGCCATTTCTACGGGTGGCCGTGGTACTACATCGGCGGCAACCCGGATCCGCGTTCGCCGGTCCTCGGGCAGCGGCCCGATCTCGCCGACAAGGTGACCGTGCCCGACGTCTTGCTCCAGCCGCACTCGGCGCCGCTCAACATCGTCTTCTACACCGGCAGCAATTTTCCCGCCGCATACAAGGGAGACGCGTTCGTCGCCATGCACGGCTCGTGGAACCGCGGGGCGCGCACCGGCTACAAGATCGTGCGGCTCATCTTCGATCACGACAAAGCGACCGGCGTCTATGAAGACTTCATGACCGGGTTGGTCGTCTCGTCCGATCAGGTCTGGGGACGTCCCGTCGGGTTGGCGGTCGGCCACGATGGTTCGCTGTTCGTCAGCGAAGACGGCAACGGCACGATCTGGCGGATCAGTCACGGCCAGCCGCCAGCCTGAAGCGCGGGTCGCGACCGCAGTCGGCGCCAGGCGCCGTCCGACCGAAATCCGATTGATTCAATCTCTAACAAATTGATTCGGCATTTGTTTGCGGATCGCACGTATACGTTGACGATAGGGGCGAACGCGAAGGAGCCCTCTGTGCGCGTCCTCATCATTGAAGATAACCAGACCACTTTGGCCTTGCTGCGCCAGCTGGTGGCGCGCGCGGAGAACTGCGAGGTTGCCGCCTTCGCCACCGCGTCGGCGGCGCTCAACGATGCCGTCGGGCTCGATTTCGACCTGGCGCTCGTCGACTATGGCTTGCCGGACATGAACGGCATCGAGGTGATCGAGGCGATTCGCAGCATCGAAAAGTACCGCTCGGTGCCGATCGTCATGGTGACGGCGGAAACGGAGAAGACCACCCGGGTGGAGGCATTCAACGCCGGTGCCACGGATTTCCTCAGCAAACCGATCGAGCCGGTCGAATTCAAGGCGCGCGTGCGCAACCTGCTCGCTCTGCGACAGGCGCAAGCCGCCATGACGAAGAGCGCGGCCGCCTGATCGGGCGGTCGCGACGGCTGGTGCTGCCGGACCGCCGCTTATGAGACGCTTCTTGCACCCAACGGCGAGCATCATCCCCGCCGGCGCGATGGTGCTCGTCGCCGTGGTGGTGGTGCTTGCGCTTGGCTGGATCGCGGTCGGCGACGGCGATGCCTTCGAGATCGAACGCCAGCGCGAACTCCTCGACAACGCCGTCCACTCGGCCGCCGTGCAGACCGGCCGCGAGATCGCCCCGCAGGTGTTCTGGCAGGAGGCATACAGTGAGGTTCGTGCCCGCAACCGCGACTGGATGGAGGTCAACCTCGGCCGGTACATGACCGGTCTGTTCGGCGACAGCCGCATCTATGTCTTCGGGCGCGCCGACAAACCGATCTATGCGTTCGTCAAGAATGGCGACAATGCCGATTTCGGCGCTGTGGCCGGGCCGATTCTCGGCGCGGTAAGGAAGGCGCGTCAGCCCGGTGATAGCGCCGGCACCGACAGCGGACGCCGCGTCCTCTTGAAGAAGACCAGCGACGGGGCCGAGCTGCCGCTGGTCATCGTCGGCCACGTGGACGCGCTCGCCGGCAAACCGTCGGCGGTGGTGGCGGCGACGATCCTGCCGGACGAGGACTCGACGGTCTACGCCGGCAATCCCGACATCCTGGTTGCCGTGCGGGATCTCGACGCGACCTTCATCGAGGGTATCTCGCGCGACTTCGGCTTCTCCGGACTGCGCTGGAGCGATGACACCTCGGGCGGCCGCACGACTTATCAGCTCAAGGGAGCATCGGGAGGGCCGGTGGGGACGCTATCGTGGGTGCCCGATCGACCCGGTGCGGCGTTCGTTCGGCAGATCATGCCGGCACTCGCCATTTCCCTTGTGGTGCTGATCGCCGCCGCGGCGGCGACGGTCGCCGTCACCCGCCGATTTGCCGCCGCCGAATCGGTCAATCAGGCGAAGTCGGCATTTCTGGCGACCATGAGCCACGAAATCCGCACGCCGCTTAACGGCATCATCGGCATGGCCGAACTCATGGACGGGCCGGACCTGACTGCGCCCCAGCGGAGCAAGCTGGCCATCATCCGCGAGAGCGGCGACGCGCTCCTCGACCTGATCAACGACATTCTCGATTTCTCCAAGCTCGACGCCGACCAGATCGAGATTGAAACGCGCGACTTCGCGCTTGCCGAGGTCATCGAGGTGGTGATGGACATCGCCGCGACGCGGGCTCGGCCGAAGCAGCTCGGTCTGATCGCCGCCTACCCGCTGCGCAAGATGCGCGGCGATCCTCTGCGCGTCCGTCAGATCCTGCTCAACCTGGTCAGCAACGCCGTCAAGTTCACCGAAGTCGGCGAGGTGCTCGTCGAGGTGACCGAAATCACACGCGACGGCGACCCTGAGTGGCTGCGATTCGCAGTCAAGGATTCGGGCATCGGCATTGCCCCCGAGGCGCAGTCGGCGCTGTTCACCGAATTCCACCAGGTCGAGGCGTCGATCACCCGTCGCTACGGCGGCACCGGACTCGGGCTGGCGATCAGCAGCCGACTGGTCGACGCCATGGCAGGCGAAATCGGCGTTGACAGTCAGCCCGGCCGCGGCAGCACGTTCTGGTTCGATCTGCCTGGCGGACCGGCGTCGCCGCACCTGCCGGTCGGTCAGCGGCCGCTGCACATCGCGGTGGCGAGCCCGTCGGCCTCGGTCGACCAGCTGTTGCTGACGTGGCTCAACGGCGCCGGCCACCGCGTCGAGCGTTACGCGCCAGCGATGCCGCCGGACGCCGATCTCGTTCTCGTCGACGTGCGCTCGCTGGGCAATCGCGCCTGGCCTTTCGCCGGCGACCTCGACCATGCCGTGGTGTTTGGATTCGACGCCGCGGCCTACGCCGGCAGCGCGGTGGAGATCGTCGACGGTCCGTTGACATCGCTCAAACTTGCCGAGATTCTCGGCGGCACGTCGGCCGCAGCCGAACAGCCGGCAGCGCTGGTGAAGCGGCGCGGCCGCGTCCTGCTGGTGGAGGACAACTACGTCAACCAGCAGGTCGCGGCCGGGCTTCTCGAGAAGATCGGCGTCGCGGTCGAGATCGCCGGAGACGGCCAGCGGGCGGTCGAGCGTGTCAAGGAGGGGCATTTCGATTTGGTGCTCATGGATATGCAGATGCCGGTGATGGACGGGCTTTCGGCGACCAGGCACATTCGGGCCTTGAAGACGCCGGCTGCCAAGGTGCCGATCATCGGGTTGAGCGCGAACGCTTTCGCGTCGGATCGCCAAGCCTGCCTGCGGGCCGGAATGGAAAGCCTCGTGGTCAAGCCGGTCAACCTCAAAAAGCTCAGTGCCGTTCTGGCGGAATGGCTGCCGGCGGATACCGGCGAACGCCCGCTGGCGGATGCCGACGGCGACCCTGGCGAAGCGGCAGCACTGATCGACTCGGACCAGCAGGCTCTGCTCGGCGAGGCGCTCGGCGGGGAGGCGCTGGTCGCTCTCGTCGCCAGCTTCTGGAACGATGCCGACCAGCTCCTCGCGGAGCTGAAACGCGTCGATGTCGGGCCGGCCGCGGTCCGGCGCGCCCTGCACACGCTCAAGGGCACCGCCGCAACCGTCGGATTCAACCACATCGCCCTCGTCGCGGCTGAGAACGAGGCCGCCATCGATGGCGACACCAGCGTTGACGTGGCGGCGGTCGAACGTGCCATCGACCAAGCGAAGAAAGCCAGCGCGTCGGTTCTCGCCGGCGATGGCCAATCGCCGTCCCGCGCCGCCTAGGTCCGACGGTCGCCCGGTGCCCGACGATCTTCCTGCCCGCGAGTTGATGGATGTCGATGTGGTGATCGTCGGCGCCGGGCCTGCCGGGCTTGCCGCGGCAATCCGGCTGAAGCAGGTGATGCCGGAGGCTTCGGTTGTCGTGGTGGAGAAGGGCTCCGAGGTCGGCGCCCACATCCTGTCGGGGGCGGTCATCGATCCGGTCGGGCTCGACCGGCTGCTCCCGGAATGGCGCGACCAAGAGACGCCGATCGGGACGCCGGTCAGCGACGATCGCTTCCTATGGCTGACGTCGAAGAGCGGCGTGAGGTTGCCCGGCTTCGTGATGCCGCCGCTGATGAGCAACCACGGCTGTTTCGTCGTCTCGCTGGGTGACGTGTGCCGGTGGCTGGCGGGCAAGGCCGAGGCGCTGGGCGTCGACGTCTTTCCCGGCTTCGCGGCGGTCGAGACGCTGCACGACGACGGCGGTGCCGTTGTCGGCATCGCCACCGGCGACAAGGGGATCGCGAGCGATGGCTCGCGCAAGGCCACCTTTCAACGCGGCATCGCGTTGCGCGCGCGCTACACCCTGATCGCGGAAGGAGCGCGCGGTTCATTGGCGAAGACGCTGATCGGTCGCTTCGGCCTCGACCGGGATCGCGAGCCGCAGAAATACGGCATCGGGCTCAAGGAGCTTTGGCAGGTGCCGGCGGAACGTCACCGGTCGGGTCTCGTCCAGCACACACTCGGCTGGCCGCTCGACAATCGCACCGGCGGCGGCTCGTTCCTCTACCACTTCGGCGACGACCTGCTGTCGATCGGCTTTGTCGTCCATCTCAACTACGGCAACCCGTATCTGTCGCCGTTCGGCGAGTTCCAGAGGTTCAAGGGCCATCCGCTCATCCGTGCCCTTCTCGCCGGCGGGCGGCGCATCTCGTACGGGGCGCGCGCGATCAGCGAGGGTGGCTGGCAGTCGGTGCCGAAGCTCGTCTTCCCCGGCGGCGCCCTCGTCGGCTGCGCCGCGGGTCTGGTCAATGTCCCGCGCATCAAGGGCAGCCACAACGCGATCCTGTCGGGGATGATGGCCGCCGAGGGCGTCGCCGCGGCGCTCGCCGGCGGACGTCGTCACGATCTCATCGAAGGCTATGACGAGGGATGGCGCGCGTCGGCGATCGGTCGCGACCTCGGGCCGGTGCGCAACGTCAAGCCGTTGTGGTCGCGGTTCGGGACGGCGGCCGGCGTCATGCTTGCCGGCCTCGATATGTGGGCGAACACGTTGGGGCTGGCGCCGTTCGGCACGCTTGCCCATGGCGGCCCCGATCACGCGACGACCGTGCCGGCGACTGAGGCGGTGCCGATCGCTTACGAGCGGCCGGACGGCGCGGTCTCGTTCGACCGTGCGACCTCGGTGTTCGTGTCCAACACCAACCACGAGGAGAACCAGCCGATCCACCTGCGCGTCGCCGACATGGGCCTGCAGGAGAGGTCGGAGCATGGGGTCTACGCCGGACCGTCGACCCGCTATTGCCCGGCCGGAGTCTATGAGTGGATCGAGGAGGGCGGCCTGCGCTACCAGATCAACGCCGCCAATTGCGTCCACTGCAAGACGTGCGACATCAAGGACCCGAATCAGAACATCGATTGGGTGCCGCCCGAGGGCGGCGGCGGGCCGAACTATCGCGGCATGTGAGCACGCGGCCGCGTCGCCGCGAGGGCGAGCACGGCGAGGGCGGCGAAGACGGCGCCGGCGAGGAAGGTCGCGGCCGGGCCGATCGTCTGCCAGAGCACGCCGGCGAGCGCGCTCGCTGCCAGCAGCACGACGCCGGTGACCAGGTTGAAGACGCCGAAGGCCGTGCCGCGGCGGTCGGCGGGGGCGGTGTCGGCGACGAGAGCGGCCAACAGCCCTTGGCTGAGCGCCAGATGGGCACCCCACAGGCCGACGCCGACGAAGACCCCGGGAAGGCCACGAACGAGCGCCAGCACGACGTCGGCGCCGACGAGAAGAACAAGGCCGATGAACAGCAGGCCGCGACGGCCGAGCCGGTCGGAGAGAGCGCCGGCCGGCGTCGCCAGCGCGGCGTACACCACGTTCATCCACACCATGACCAGCGGCACCAGTGCCAGCGCCAGCCCCTCGGAGCTCGCCTTGAGCACCAAAAACGCCTCGGAGAAACGGGCGAGCGTGAAGACGACGCCGACGGCGACCACCATCCAGTAGGGGCGAGGCAGGCGGGCGAGGTCGGTTGCCGTGATCGGCACGCCGTGGCGCCCGTCAGGCCTGATGCTGTCGGGCTCGTGCACGGCGAAGACGATGAGCAGGATGCACAGCACCGCCGGCACCGTCGCCCACCAGAACACCGCGCGAAAATTGTCGGCGTAGGCGAACATCAGGACCAGCGCCATCAGCGGCCCGAGAAAAGCGCCCACCGAATCGAGCGCCTGGCGCAGGCCATAGGCGGCACCGCGCATGGTCGCCGGCGTGACGTCGGCGATGAGCGCGTCGCGGGGGGCGCCGCGGATGCCCTTGCCGACACGGTCGAGGAAGCGTGCGAGAAGCACCACGGCGGCGGAACCGGCCAGCGGGAACAGTGGCTTCGCGGCGGCGGCAAGGCCGTAGCCCGACACGGCGAGGAGCTTGCGCTTGCCGAGGCGGTCGGAAAGCACGCCTGAGAACACCTTGGTGATGGCGGCGGTCGCCTCGCCGATCCCCTCGATCAGGCCG
>CAZSWL010000147.1:0-3323 GCA_964610725.1 uncultured Bauldia sp. | reverse complement strand
GCCGGCCCAACCAGCTGGTCCCCGAAAACACGGTCGCCGGCAATGCGCTGACCATCGTCATTGCCATCATGAGCTTCCTTGCCTGCCTGACACTGGGGGCGGTGACGCTGGTGCGCGACGCCTCACGCGACTGGCAGCTCGACATCCAGCGCGAGGTCACCGTGCAGGTGCGCCCGATCGATGGCGTCGACACTGCCGGCGAGGTGGCCAAGGCGGCGGCACTCATCCGCAAGACCGCGGGCGTCGGCGGGGTCGACGTGCTCGACGACCGCGACAATGCCCGCCTGCTGGAGCCGTGGCTGGGTACCGGCCTCGACCTTTCCGATCTGCCCATTCCGCACCTGATCGTGGTGCATCTCGCCGATCCCAACGCGGTCGATCTTGCCGCGCTCGCCAGCCGTCTCAACCAGACGGTCAAGGGCGCCAGCCTCGACGACCACCGGGTGTGGGCCTCGCGCCTGCAGTCGATGGCCAACGCCACCGTGTTCGCCGGCCTTGCCATTCTCGCCCTGGTCTTCGTGGCCACCGTCCTGTCGGTGGTGTTCGCCACCCGCGGCGCCATGGCCACCAACAGCGGTGTCGTGGCGGTGCTTCATCTGGTCGGCGCCGAGGACGGCTTCATCGCGCGCGAGTTCCAACGCCACTTTCTGCTGCTTGGCCTGCGCGGCGGCCTTGCCGGCGCCGCCGCCGCAGCACTGCTGTTCGCGGTCCTCGGTTTCCTGGTGGTCCCGTCGCTCGGTGGCGCCAACGGCGCCCAGGCGTCCGCCCTGTTCGGTCAGTTCGCGGTCGGCCCGATCGGCTACTTCGGTGCCCTCGGCATCGCCTTTCTGATTGCGGTGATGACCGCGCTGACCTCGCGCCTCACCGTTTACCGCTACCTCGCGGACGGCGAGTGAGCGTCGTGGCCGTCGCCCCTGGTTTTTTTCGCTAATATGACGGCGCGCCGCGACGGCAGGGATATGTGAATGAGGTCACTGGGCCGCCTCGTCGTCTTCGCCGCCGGCCTGAGCGCCGTTGCCCTGGCGACCGGATTCGTCATTTTCGCCCGCAACGCCGCCGAAACGACGCCCCCCGTCGATCCTCACGCCCAGGGCATCGTGGTGCTCACCGGCGAGAGCGCCCGCATCAACAGCGGCCTTGAGCTGCTTGCCGAAGGCCGCGCCTCGCGGCTGCTCATCTCCGGGGTCAATCCCGCCGTCACCGCCAAGACGCTGGCCGAAACCTTCGGCGCGACGTTCGGCACGCTGCTGGCCTGCTGCGTCGACCTCGGCCATGCTGCGCGCAACACCATGGGCAACGCCGCCGAGACGCGCGCGTGGGTCGCGCGCGAGCACTTCACTTCGCTGCTGGTGGTGACCAGCGACTACCACATGCAGCGCTCGATGGCCGAGCTTGCCGACGCCATGCCGGGCATCAAGCTGCTGCCGGTTCCCATCGCCAATCCGGCGCAGCCGCTCGCCGACTGGTGGAAGACGCCGACGACGTTTGCCCTGCTCGCGCGCGAGTACGGCAAATACGTCCTGGCGGTGACCCGTCTTGCCGTCGGCCACTGGCTCGCCGCGGCCGGCGGCCTTGCACCCGACGCGACTGCCGCCTCGCGATGATCTTCGTTCGCTCGCTGCTCTTCAACGTCGCCTTCTACGCCGTCACCGTGGCGATGCTCCTCGTCACGCTGCCTGTTTACTTCATCCTGCCGCGCTCGTTCGCCTTCGCCGTCGTCAACAGCTGGGCGCGGGTGAGCACCTTCCTGCTCGCCGCGCTCGCCGGCACCCGTCACGAGGTTCGCGGCCTCGACAACGTGCCCGCCGGCGGCGTCATCGTCGCGTGCAAGCACCAGTCGGCCTTTGAGACCTTCGCGCTGATTCCGCTTCTCGCCAACCCGGCCATCGTGATGAAGCAGCAGATCGGCCGCATTCCGGTGTTCGGCAGCTACACAGCCAGAGCCGGCATGATCCGCATCGATCGCAGCGGACGCACGGCAGCACTACGCACGCTTGTCACGCGCGCCGGCGAGGCCATCAGTGCCGGCCGCAAGGTCCTCATCTTTCCCGAGGGCACCCGTCGTCCACCGGGCGCACCTGCCGCCTACCAGACCGGCATCGCCCACATCTATCGCAGTCTCGCCGTGCCGGTGGTGCCGGTGGCGGTCAATTCCGGGCTCTACTGGCCGCGCCGCCGCTTCCTGCACTATCCCGGCACCATCATCGTCGAGTTCCTGCCGCCGATTCGACCCGGGCTCCAATCACATCCGTTTCTCGATGTCCTTCAGAACGCCATCGAAACCGCCTCCGATCGGCTCCTGGCCGAGGCGGCAAGGTCCCGCCCGCCGCCTCCGCTTCCGCCCGAAGCCGCCGCCAGGGTCGCCGAACTGCATCTCGGCTGACTCTTTTTTGCCGGCTTTGCATGAAATGACTTTGCAAGTCGCCGCGAAATGTTCTATGTTTGTTCTCATGGTCGCCGTGCTCCCGATTGTCCTCTCCGATCACCCCCCGGATTTCCCCCGGAAGGCGGGACTCGGCGACCGCTTTCACTATTTCCGCGGGCGTTCGGGCCGGCGCTACCTGTTCAGCACGGTGAGCGGCGACGAGCTTGCCGACTTCCGCTCGGCAGTGGTCGTCCTCGCCATGCGCGGCGTTTCGGGCCGTCTGGCCGCTTACGCCGTCACCAGCCTCGACCGTTGCGGCCGCCCGGTCGACGGACAGCGGCCGTGGCCGCCGGAAGTCCCGCCCGACGCGGTGGTTCTGGTGCATCTGCTGGCAGGCACTGCGGCCGAACGGCTGGCGCTCCTCGACGACCTGATGCCGGTGCCGCTAGCGCTTGCCGCCTGAGGCGAGCTGCTCGGCCAGCCGTTCGAGCGCCGCGTCCCTGATCCCCAATTCGCTCAGGTGACGGGCGGTGGCGATCACGTAACCGGCGTTGTCGCCGGAGTGGCCGCGCGCGCCCTCGACGTGGGCGAGCACGGCCTCAGCTGCCAGCCGGCCGGCGTACTGGACGTGCGTGCGATCGGCCAGGTAGGCAAGGGCCGTCACCCTTCGCGGCTTTTCCCCGAGCAGCCGCACTGGTCGCCAGCTCTCCCGATAGACGGCGGTGACCAGCTCGCGCTCGCGCAGGTACGCAAGCACCTCCTTGCGACGTCCGCCCTCGACGCGGTAGGCGACCCCCCGGCACGAGCCGCCGTGATCGAGGCCGAGCACAAGGCCCGGGCGGGCGCGACTGCCGCGGTGGACCCACGAGTAGATGCACAGCGCGCGGTGCGCGCCGACAAGCAGCGCCGGCCGCCTTTCCGCATGAGCGAAACCCGGCCGCCACATCAGCGAGCCGTA
>CAZSWL010000146.1:0-3734 GCA_964610725.1 uncultured Bauldia sp. | reverse complement strand
CACCACGTGGCATAGGTGGAGAACTTGTAGCCGCGGCGATACTCGAACTTATCGACGGCCTTCATCAGGCCGATATTGCCTTCCTGGATGAGGTCGAGGAACTGCAGGCCGCGGTTGGTGTATTTCTTGGCGATGGAGATGACGAGGCGCAGGTTGGCCTCGACCATCTCCTTCTTGGCGATGCGCGCCTCGCGCTCGCCCTTCTGCACCATGTGGACGATGCGGCGGAACTCGGTGATCTCGAGCCCGGTCTCGGTGGCGAGCGCCTGAATCTCGCGGCGGAGCTCCTTGATGCGGTCCTTCTCGCGCTGGACGAACTCCTTCCAGCCGCGCGCCGCCAGGTTCGAGATGCGGCGGATCCAGTTGGGGTCGAGCTCGGCGCCCTGATACTCCTTGACGAAGTCCTCGCGGCGGATGCGGTGGCGCTCGGCCAGACGCAACAGGCGGCCTTCGTAGCCGATCAGGCGCTTGTTGATGTCGTAGAGCTGCTCGACCAGCGAATCGATGCGGTTCTGGTTGAGCGACAGCGATTCGACGGCGGCCACCAGATCGCGCTTCAGCGTCCTGTAGCGACGCTCCTGCGACGGCGTCAGCGTCTTGTTGCCGAGTTTGAGCTCGACGTCCTGGTCCTGCAGGCGGCGGAGCTTCTTGTAGAGGTCGGCGACCTTGTCGAAGGTCTCCACCACCGCCGGCTTCAGCTCCGCCTCCATGGCGGCGAGCGACAGCGCGTTCTCGAACTCGTCCTCCTCCTCTTCCTGCCGCTCGCGCTCGATGCGGGCGCGCTCGGCGGCGACCTCGTCGTCGACCGGGGCGGTCGGCGGCGCCGCCTTCACCGTCGCGGCGGCGGGCGCCGTCTGACCGTTGCCCTCGCCCGGCGCCGCTGCCGGCGCGGCCGCCGGCGCGGCCGGCGCCTGCTTGGCGTCGGGGCCGGCGTAGGTGGCCTCGAGGTCGATGATGTCGCGCAGCAGGATCTTGCCCTCGGCGAGCTCGTCGCGCCAGATGATGATCGCCTGGAAGGTGAGCGGCGATTCGCACAGGCCCGCGATCATGGTCTCGCGGCCGGCCTCGATGCGCTTGGCGATGGCGATCTCGCCCTCGCGCGACAGAAGCTCGACCGAACCCATTTCGCGCAGATACATCCTGACCGGGTCGTCGGTGCGGTCGGTCGGCTCCTTGGCGACGGTGGCGCGCACCACCGCGGTGGTGGTCACCTCGGCGACCTCGGTCGTTTCCTCGCCGCCGTCGCTGTCGTCGTTGTCGTCGGCCTCGTCGGTCTCGATGACGTTGATGCCCATCTCGGAGAGCTGGCCGAGCACGTCCTCGATCATGTCGGAGGAATGGACATCGGAGGGGAGCACACCGTTGAGTTCGTCGTAGGTGACGAAGCCGCGCTTCTTGGCGCTCTTGATCATCTTCTTGACGGCGGCGTCGGAGAGGTCGAGCAGCGGTCCGTCCTGGCTTTCGGCCGGAGCGGCCTCGCTCTCATCGCTTTCCTGAACCTTGGTCGCCATAGAGCATCTCCGCGAGCGACGCCCGTGCGGCAACGCGGCCGCGACGGTGCGCCGAAGTTCCTGTCATCGTTCCCAAAAGTCGCCGGGTGGCCCCAAGGCCGCGCACCCTATTGTCGCCGCCTTAAGTCGCGCTTAACCGCCCCGGCGACCGTCCTCCCTTCAGTACACCCTTGCCGGACGTCCGGACGACGCCCCGAATCCCTCGATCAACGCCTCGGTTCCTTCACCATTGACAAGCTGGTTCTTGATGTCGACCAGGCGCGCGTGATTGGCGTCGCTGGGATCGTCCGCCAGCGCCGCCTCGGCCTCTTTGAGTTCCCTATGTAACGTCCGCTGCCGGCGGTGCAAGGTCAAGGCCTGCAGCCAGCCGATTTCGGCGTCGCGGTCGCTGGCCGCCGGCATCGCCCACCAGTCGCCGGCGGCCCTGGTCTCCGCCTCCAGCCGGTCGAGCAGCGATGAAAAGCCAGCCTTGACAAGCGCTTGCGCAAGCGCCTCGGCGTCGCTCGCCGCGCCGGCGGTGACGATCTCGATGACGGCGGCGCGCACCCGTTCCAGATCGGCGAGGCTCAGCTCCAGATGGGCGAAATCGTCGAGATGGGCGGCGATCAGGGCGGGATGATTGACCATGGCGGCGACCAGCACCGCCTCGCGGCGCGAATGGACCGCCGACCGGGCGGAACGCTGGCTGCGGTGGAGGCGGTCCGACACCGGGATCGGCGCCCGCCCGGCGAGAGCAGGGCGGCCTTCTGCCCGGCGGTCGCGCTCGCGCCACCGGCGGCGCTCGTTGAGCGGAAAGAACCCCGCCACCCGCTCGGCGAAGGCCTGCTGGTAGTGGCGGCGCACGGCCTCGTCGCCGATCGTGCGGGCGATTGCCGCCAGACGCGCCTCCAGCGCGGCGCGGCGCTCGGGCGTGTCGAAGACGCCGGCGTCGGTCTCCCGCGTCCACAAGAGCTCGACCAGCGGGCCCGCCGCATCGATGATCGCCGCCATCGCCTCGCCGCCGCCGGCGCGGATGAGGTCGTCGGGATCCTGCCCGGCAGGCAACAGGGCGAAACGCAGGCTCTTGCCGGGCTGCAGCAGCGGCAGCGCCAGGTCGGCGGCGCGGCGGGCGGCGCGCATGCCGGCGGCGTCGCCGTCGAAGCACAGGATCGGCTCGTCGGCCATCCGCCACAGGATCTGAAGCTGGCGCTCGGTGAGCGCGGTGCCGAGCGGCGCCACCGTGTGGGCGAAGCCGGCGGCGACCATGCGGATGACGTCGACGTAGCCCTCGACCGCGATGACGGTGCCGGCGTCGCGGGCGGCGTTGCGCGCCGACGCGCCGTTATAAAGAAGGCCGCCCTTGTGGAAGAGATCGGTCTCCGGCGAATTGAGGTACTTCGCCGGCACGTCGGCGGAAAGCGCCCGGCCACCGAAGCCGACGATGCGGTCGCGGAAATCGGCGATCGGAAAGATGATGCGGTCGCGGAAACGGTCGAACGACACCGGGATGTCGTCGCCGGCGATGAGCAGGCCGGCGGCGACCATCCGCTCGTGGCCGATGCCGTTGCCGGCGAGGTGTTCCTTCAACGCGGCGCGGTCGGCCCGGGCATAGCCGATGCGGAAAGCGCGCTGGATGTCGGGGCCGAGGTCGCGGGACAGAAGATAGCCGCGCGCGGTCGCGCCGGCGGCGCTGTGCAGGCTCTCCTCGAAGAAGCGCGCGGCGAGATCGACCACGTCGTAAAGACTGGCGCGCTGGCGCTCGCGTTCCTCGGCGTAAGGGTCGCGCGCCGGCATCGGCACGCCTGCCTCGCCCGCGAGGCGCTCCACCGCTTCCGGAAAGGACAGCCCCTCGCTTTCCATCAGGAAGGTGAAGATGTCGCCGTTCTTGCCGGCCGAGAAATCGAACCAGCGGCCCTTGGCGTCGTTGACGAAGAAGGAGGGCGTCTTCTCCTGATTGAACGGGGAGAGGCCGGCGAACTCGCGGCCCTGCTTCTTCAGGCGGACGCGGCGGCCGATGACCGCCGAGGCCGGCAGCCGCTGGCGGATTTCGTCGAGGAAGGAGTCGGGGTATCGCATCAGGGTGATTCGCCGCCTGGGCGATTATAGGGCGGCGAATGCCGGCGGCCGCATGACGCCCATGTGGCGGCGGCGTGGCGGGCGGTTGTCCTAGTTATCCACAGGGGAAGTGAGGAGAGCCGCTATTCCTGATCAAGCTCGAATTCAAGCTCCGCGACGACACTATCG
>CAZSWL010000145.1:0-3653 GCA_964610725.1 uncultured Bauldia sp. | reverse complement strand
GCCGGCGGCCTTTCTCGATACGATCCCGAAGCACGATCGGTTCTCAAGGCTCGTAGCCGAAAAGCTCGAACTCGAGGCGGCAAGTCTCCTGCAGGATCTTCTTCTGACGATCAGACAGGACATCACGTGCCGGTCGTCGGTCCAGCCGGTATCCGGCCTTCGCGCGCGGTAGCTCCTTCACCGGCGCAAGCCCCAGTTTGCCGAGGATTCGATCGAGGTCTTCGCGGATGCTGCCGTGCCGGATGACGTCGTCGACGATGAGGGCTCCGTCCGATGTGTAGCGGGAAAGATCGCTCGCGACGATCGGCAAGTATCGGTCGATCAGCGCACTGAGCCTGTCGGCGGATGGAGGCAGGGGACCTGCATTGAAGTAGGCAAACGACACTGCCCGCTCGTAGGGATGGCGGACAATGGTGAACTTCAGGGCCGATTGCCAGAATGCGGCGGGCAGTCTTGCCCGCGCCTCGCGACCGCTCATGTGGTTGTAGAAATGGCGCGTGCCGCCGCTCACGATCCGCATGATGTCGCCCAGCGCCTGTGTGTCATTGTTGGCAAAAGCCTTGCGGTAAGCAGCCTCGATGGCAGTGCCCGCAGCCGCGTAGTTGCGCGCTTGCACCTCGCCGTCGATCAACCTCAGGCGCTCGTCCTGCGACGCAATCGGCGTGAGGATGTCATCGGGCCCGCAGTACGGCGACAGAGCAATTTCGATGGAGGTGCCGGCGGTCTTCTGAGTTTTGATAAATACGAAATTGTGCTTGAAAGAAACGATCATAGGCGACCCCGACGCCAAGATTGCCCTCCAGGCTTTGTCAGCACCTGAAGATGCCGGGGTCAAGTGGTCAAATCCGTTGCTGGCGTCACCAATGCTAGGGGCGACTTCCCGGCAACACGGCCTGGCCGATCCGGGCGCCAACCGGGCGAGGCGCCCAGCCAACGCAATCACGGCAGAGACGTCGATCATGGTCATACGAGCAGACCAGACAAACCCGCGGGGGATCGTGTGGCTCGCCTCCTATCCCAAATCGGGCAACACCTGGGTGAGGGCGTTCCTCTATGCCCTTCATCACGCCATCGTCGGCGATCTCGGCGACGAGATCGACATCAACAAGGTGCACGAGTTCGCCTCGGATGACAGCCAGATCGAGCCGTTCAACAAATACCTGACTCGCCCGCCAATACCGCTTGACGACCGCGAGGTCGCCGCGGCCCGGCCACGTGTGCACACCGACATCGCCATGCAGAACAACGGCCTGGTGCTGATGAAGACCCATAACATCCTCGCCAATCAGTTCGACTACCCGCTGATCAACCTCGCCGCTTCGGCCGGCGCCATCTATGTCGTGCGCAATCCGCTCGATGTGGCGGTCTCCTTCGCCCACTTCCGCAATGAACCGATCGACCAGATCATCGCCGACATGGCCCGGCCGGGGTTTGGCGCGCCCAACAGCGAGCGATTGATCGGCTTCATAACCGACACCTGGAGCAACCACGTGCGCGCCTGGACCGGGCGCAGCGAACCGGCGGTACACGTGGTTCGCTACGAGGATTTGCATGCCGACCCGCTGACCGCGTTCGCGGCCATCGCCGAGCACGTCCTGATCACGCCGACTGCCGATCAACTCAGCCGGGCGATCGAAATGGCATCGTTCCGGCGCCTGCAGAAGGCGGAAGCGGAGGCCTGGTTCTGGGAAAAGCCGGAAACCGCCGGCACCTTCTTCCGCCAAGGGCAGGCCGGCGGCTGGCGCGAGGCCCTCTCCGCTGACCAGGTCCGCCGCATCGCCGCCGCCCACGGCGAACAGATGCGCCGGTTCGGCTATCTGCCCGACCAGGAGCGGGATTAGGATGCCGACTCATGACCGGCACGTGACGACAGGGGCAATGCACACAGTTGCGAGGAAGCTTGTCGCCAACCGATCATAGCGATTGGCAGGATCGCATGCGAACACAACGCGTTCCGCGAGCTGCACCGGTCGCGCGCTTCAGACCCTATTCGGGCATCATGTGGCTGGCTTCATATCCGCGCTCGGGCAACACGTGGACACGCACATTCCTGTGCAATATCCGCAGGGTCACAGCTGGTGCGCGCGGACCGGCGAGCTTCAACGACATGCGGCGGTTTGCGCCTTGGGAGAGATCCAAGGGGCTTTATTCCGATTATCTGGGACAGTCAGTCGACACCCTGACGCGCGAACGCATCGCCGCGTTACGACCAAAGATGCAGGAAGCCGTCGCGGCGCGAACGCGGGGGTACGCGTTTTTCAAAACCCATTCTGGGCGATTCATGGATGAGGGAGTGCCGGTGATCAATCCGGCTGTCGTCGGCGGCATCGTATACATAATACGCAACCCACTTGACGTCGCGGTTTCCTTTGCCAAGCACATGAACTTGAGCATCGACAAGGCCATCACGACGATGGCGCGGTCGCGCGCCACGATGCCGGAGGACCAAGACCAAGTTCGCGAAATAATAGGGTCGTGGAGTGAGCATGTGGCCACCTGGACGACACCGTCAGACCGCAAATTGTTCGTACTTCGTTATGAAGACGCGGTGGCCAAGCCATTTGAGGTCTTTGCCGACCTTGCCCGCCACGTCGGCCTCACCCCGGACCGGCTCGAGGTTGGCCTCGCTGTCGAGTTCTCGTCGTTCGATCGCCTGCGGCAACAGGAGCGTGAGACTGGCTTTGCTGAAACATCGCCAAGGACGGTCGGTCATTTCCGCGCCGCTACGGTGGGCGGCTGGCGCGGGCAGCTGAATGCTCAGCAAATAGACCGCATCCTCAGGGTCCACGGCGAGCAGATGCAGCGTTTCGGCTATCTGCCGGACTCGGAGCGCAACTAGCGATGTTGCGGACGCATGTCGCCGTGGCTTGGAAGCGATTTTTCGGGCAAAGGTTATGATACCTCTGCTCCATCGCTGACCAACGAAGCGAAAGACCATCCTGCAGCATGCCGAATCCGTCGAAGCGAACGAGTGCGACTGCCGGGCGCCACGCGCCCCGCCAGACGTTCCTGGCGTTCGGCATGGCGAAGAGCGGCACCACCTTTCTGCAGCGCACGCTCAATCTGCATCCCGAAGTTTCGTGCCCGTCCGAGCAATCGTTCAGCTTTCTGACATCCAATCTGGCGGTGCTGCTTGACCGATACGAAGCCGCGTTGCACGCCGTTGACCAGCGCACCGGCGGCCAGGGCATTCCGGCCCTTGACGATCAACTGCGCAACAACGTTCTCGGCGCGTTCATTGCCGCCCTGGCCAGGTCGTACGGCCGCGGCAAGCCAATCTGCGGACTCAACGAAAACAGCGTCATCGACAATCTCGCCTACTACGATCAGATCCTCGGTCACCCGAAAATGATCGCGATTTTTCGCGATCCAGTTGACACCGCCGTGTCCCTTTGGCGCCACAACCGCCGCCTGGCGAAGCTCGAGCCGGACATGGCGGAGAAGCACTTGATGATGCTCGGCAATCCGGCGGGCACACTTGACGGCTTCGTCCTGTCATTTGCAGACAAATACAAGACGGTGGCGAACACGTATTTGTCTTATGCCGCCAACAAACGCAACTTTCTCACCGTGACGTACGAGGCTCTGGTCGCCGACAAGGAAAACCAACTCAAGGAGCTGTTCCGGTTTCTTGGCGCCGACACATCGCGCGA
>CAZSWL010000144.1:0-8810 GCA_964610725.1 uncultured Bauldia sp. | reverse complement strand
AAAGGCAATATTGACCGTCCAGCTTCTTGCTTCCCGCCTCACCTTCGGGAACATGGATTTGGTTGGGGCCTGAGGTCAACCTTCACGCGCCGCATCCGCGCTCCGCCGATCGTCGGAGAACATCGCAGAACGTCGGCAGTCGAAACAGTGAACCAGCCCGTTGGTCCCGCCGTTGGTCTGGCCTCATTCGAGGCCAATTATTCAATGATTTCAGCGCTAGCTGGCGGAGAGGGAGGGATTCGAACCCTCGGAACGCTTGCGCGCTCAACGGTTTTCGAGACCGCCCCGTTCGACCACTCCGGCACCTCTCCGTGACATCCCGGTCGGCCCGCGGCGCGCCGGACCATATAGTCGGCTCCCGGCGCGAACAAGGCTCCGATTCAGCATGCCGCCGAGAAGCTTTGCGGCGGCCGCCGCCGGCTCATATATGATGGCGCGAGCGATTTCCGTCGACCGTCGAGGAGAGACCATGGCCGCCGACAAGGACCTGCAGAAGGACCTCGAAGCCATTCGCGCCGACATCGCGGCGCTGACCGACACCGTCGGCCGCCTCGCCAAGGACATGGCTGAGGCGCGGGCCACGATGCGCGAGCGCGTCAAGTCCGCCGCCGGCGACGCCGCTGCCGCCGGTGGCGATCTATTCACCGACGCCATGAAGCTCGGCGGCGACGCCGCCGGTGCGGCCGGCGATGCCGCCCACGAGGGCCTCGCCTCGCTCGAATCCGAGATCAGGCGCAAGCCGATTTCGGCCGTGCTCGCCGCCCTCGGCATCGGCTTCATCGTCGGCATCATCGGCCGCAGGTAGATGATGCTGTCGCGGTTGATCGCCACCGTCGGCCTTGCCGCCCTCGAGGGCGAGCTCACCGCCTATGCGCGGCGCACCCGGCGGCGGGTGATCCTCACCGCCGTTGCCATCCTGTTCTGGCTGATCGCCGTCGCCTTCGCCATCGCCGCGCTCACCGTCTGGCTCGCCACCGCCATCGGTGCCCTCTGGGCATGCGCCATCGTCGCCGGGGTCTCTGCCCTCATCGCGCTCGTGCTGCAGGTGATCGCCGCCAGCCTGAAGCGCCGGCCGCGGCCGTCGGCCACCCTTTCCCGGCTGCTCGAAGAGGTCGGCAAGGACGGCGACGGCACCGCCTTCGGCCTGATCGCCATCGTTGCCGTCGCCGGTTACCTGCTCGGCCGCAATTTCCTGCGTCGCTGAGGTGAATCCTTGACAGGGCGGGTGCCATCCCTATAGTCCGCGCGCGGCCGGGCGGCAGGATTGCGGCGCCGGTCGAATCTTGAAAATCGGCGGGTTCGCCCGATCGAGACGGTCGGCGCGGCGGCAACGGACCACCCTCATGTTCGCAGTGATCAGGACCGGCGGCAAACAGTACCGGGTCGTCGCCAGCGACCTCGTCGAGATGGCGAAGCTCGCCGGCACCGCGGGCGACAGCGTCGCCTTCGGCGAGGTGCTCATCGTCGGCGGCGACAACGGCGTCACCGTGGGCAGCCCGCTGGTCGCCGGAGCGAGCGTCGCCGGCGAGATCATCGAGCAGCGCCGCGGGCCCAAGATCCGCGTGTTCAAGAAGCGCCGTCGCCAGAACTCCAAGCGCTCCCACGGCCACCGCCAGGACCACACGCTGGTGCGCATCACCGAGATCCTCACCGACGGCAGGGCGCCGACCAAGGCCAAGGCCAAGACCGCGCCCAAGGCCAAGGCGGCAGAGACGCCGGCTGCCGAACCGACGGCCGCCCAACCGGCGCCCGCGACCACTGCCGCACCACCCGCCGCCGGCGACGACCTCAAGAAGCTGTCCGGCGTCGGCCCGGTGATGGAGAAGAAGTTGCACGCGCTCGGGGTGACCACTTTCGCCGACATCGCGGGCTGGAGCGAGGCCGACATCGACCGCATCGAGGAAGAGCTCAACGCCAAGGGCCGGGTCGCCCGCGAGGGTTGGGTCGCCCAGGCCAGGAAGCTCGCCGGCGGCGAATAAGGAGACTCGAACCATGGCCCACAAGAAAGCCGGCGGTTCCTCGCGCAACGGGCGCGACTCAATCGGCCGCCGCCTCGGCGTCAAGCGCTACGGCGGCGAGCGCGTCAGCGCCGGCAACATCATCGTTCGCCAGCGCGGTACCAAATGGCGCGCCGGCGACGGCGTCGGCCTCGGCAAGGACCACACCATCTTCGCCTTGGTCGACGGCACCGTTGCCTTCGAGACCAAGGCGGCCCGCCGTACCTACGTGTCGGTCAAGCCGGTCGCGGCGGACGCGCAGTAGCGCCGGCCTGGTCAGCGCCCGCGTCGCGGCGGCGACGCCCGCGCCGCTTGTGGTGGAGCGCGGCAAGTGAAGTTTCTTGACCAGGCCAAGGTCTACGTGCGCTCCGGCGACGGCGGCAACGGCTGCGTCTCTTTCCGGCGGGAGAAGTACATCGAATTCGGTGGTCCCGACGGCGGCGACGGCGGCCGCGGCGGCGACGTCTGGGCCGAAGCGGTCGACGGCCTCAACACCCTCATCGACTACCGCTACCGCCAGCATTTCAAGGCGGGCAAGGGCGGCAACGGCATGGGCCGCGACCGCACCGGCGCCAACGGCACCGACGCGGTCCTCAAGCTGCCGGTCGGCACCGAGATCCTGGCCGAGGACGACACGACCGTGCTCGCCGACCTCGATCGCCCCGGCAAGCGCCACCTCATCGCCAAAGGCGGCAACGGCGGCTTCGGCAACGCCCACTTCAAGTCGTCGGTGAACCGTGCCCCGCGCCGCGCCAATCCCGGCCGGCCGGGCAGCGAGCAGTGGCTGTGGCTGCGCCTGAAACTAATCGCCGAGGCCGGCCTCGTCGGCCTGCCCAACGCCGGCAAGTCGACCTTTCTTGCCGCCGTCTCGGCCGCCAGGCCCAAGGTCGCCGATTACCCCTTCACCACCCTCCATCCGGTGCTCGGCGTCGTCGCCGTCGACGGTCACGAGTTCGTTCTCGCCGACATCCCCGGCCTGATCGAGGGCGCCCACATCGGCGCCGGCCTCGGCGACCGCTTCCTCGGCCACGTCGAGCGCTGCCACGTTCTCCTGCATCTCGTCGAGGCGACCGCCGCCGATCCGGCGGCGGACTATGCGACGGTGCGCCGCGAGCTCGCCGCCTACGGTGGCGGCCTCGCCGACAAGCCCGCGATCGTCGCCGTCTCCAAATCTGACGCGGTCGATGACCGCCGTCTCGCCGCCATCCGCCGCGCCGTCGCCGAGGTCGCCGGCGCCGAGCCGCTGACGGTGTCGGCCGCGAGCGGCGCCGGCGTCAGCGAAGTGGTCAGGGCGTTGTGGCGGACGATCGCCACCGAACCGGCCACCGCCGGCATTGCCGGTTAAGGCGTTGAGATTTATACGTCGCCCGCCCTGCCATGATCCGCTCGCCCGAGGCCTTTCGCCGCGTCGTCATCAAGGTCGGCTCCTCGCTCCTGGTCGAGCGCGCGAGCGGCCGCCTGCGCGTTGCCTGGCTTGAGACGCTTGCCGACGACATTGCCAATCTCGCCGCCGGCGGCCGCGACGTGCTGGTCGTCTCCTCCGGCGCGATCGCGCTCGGCCGTGGCGTGCTCGCCCAGCCGGCGGGAGCGCTCAGGCTGGAGGAAAGCCAGGCCGCCGCCGCCGTCGGCCAGATCGCGCTTGCCCGCGCCTACAGCGAGGTTCTCGGCCGCCACGGTCTCACCGCCGGCCAGATCCTGCTCACTCCCGGCGACACCGAGGAACGCCGCCGCTACCTCAACGCCCGCTCGACCATCGCCACACTGCTCAGGCTGCACGCCGTGCCGGTGATCAACGAGAACGACACCGTCGCCACCAGCGAGATCCGCTACGGCGACAACGACCGCCTTGCCGCCCGCGTCGCCACCATGGTCAGCGCCGACCTGCTGATTCTCCTGTCCGACGTCGACGGCCTCTATTCCAAGCCGCCCGCTCACCACCCCGACGCCGAACTGATCGAGACGGTCGAGCGCATCACGCCGACGATCGAGGCGATGGCCGGCGCCGCCGCTTCCGACCACGCCCGCGGCGGCATGCAGACCAAGCTCGAGGCGGGCCGCATCGCCACCGCTGCCGGCACCACCATGGTCATCGCCGGCGGCCACGACGAGCACCCCATCCGCCGCATTTCGGCCGGCGCCAGATGCACCTGGTTCGTCGCCGAGGTGAACCCGGTGACGGCGCGCAAGCGCTGGATCCTGGGTCATCTGGAAACGCGCGGCGCACTCGCCGTCGACGCCGGTGCGCTCAAGGCGCTGCGCTCGGGCAAGAGCCTGTTGCCGGCCGGCGTGCGCCGCATCGAGGGCCACTTCCAGCGCGGCGACGCGGTCGCCATCCTCGCTCCCGACGGCGAGGAGATCGGCCGCGGTCTGGTCGCCTACGACGCCGCCGACGCCGAACGCATCGCCGGCCGCAACAGCCGCGAGATCGAGGCGATTCTCGGCTTCGCCGGCCGCGCCGAGATGATCCACCGCGACGACATGGCGCTAAGGGGCGAGTAGCGGCTCAGTGCTCGGCGACCAGGTCCTCGCGCGGCCGCCGGGCGACCGCCTGCTCGCGCAGGTAGATGAACAGGCCGGCGCCGATGATGACGGTGGCGCCGACCACCACCGCCGGCGCCGGCAGGTCGCCGAACACCAGGTAGCCGAAGACCGCCGCCCAGACGATGACGGTGTACTGGTAGGGCACCACCAGCGAGGCCGGTGCCAGCTTGAGCGAGCGGTTGACGCAGGCGGCGGCGGCCATGGCGACGACGCCGAGCGTGCCCAGGAGCGCCGCGTCGACGGGGTCGACCGGCGCCCAGGCAAACGGTGCCGCTACTGCCCCGACCAGCAACGAGGCGACCATCTGCCAGCCGATGGTGGCGACCCCGTGAGTTGCGCGCAGTAACCGCGTCGCCACCATCAGCAGCGAGAACAGCGTGCTGCCGAGGATCGCCACCAGCGCCGGCCAGCTGACCGTCGCCGTCGACGGCCGCAGCGCCACCATGACCCCGGCGAAGCCGATCGCCACCGCGCTCCACCGCCGCCAGCCGATGCGTTCGCCTAGCACCAGCGCCGCCAGCACCGTCACGAAGATCGGTGACGCCAGGTAGTAGGTCATGGTGTCGGCAAGCGGCAGCGAGGTGACCGCCACGTAAAAGCAGGCCGACTCGCCCGCCGACAACAGCGCGCGCGTCGCCTGCAGACCCGGCCGATCGATGCGGATGAACGACGCCACTCCCAGCCGTCTTATGAACGGGACGAGCACGATCAGCGCGGCGGCGCTGCGGAACAGCAGGATCTGTCCGGCCGAATAGCTTCCCGTCAGCCATTTGCCGAGCGCATCGTTGGCCGAATAGACCAGCATGGCGAGCAGCATCAACCCGATGCCGGCGGCAACGTTGTGGTGCTCTTCGGGCGCGAGCGTCCGTTCGATGTGCGCCATGACGAGGGCTCTGGCCGGGACGGGCGCCCGTCATCGCCCGCCGGTCAGGCCCTGTCCAGCGGATTCGTTGGGCGCCGGCGGACGGCTTCCGCTTGCGCCTTGCGCCGGGCGAGCTGGGCCGAGACGAGATCGAAGGAACGGCGCAGCAGCGCCACCGCCGCGGCGATGTCGTCGTCGCCGTCGAGCCACAAGCTTACCCAGCCCGACTGCGGCAGCACGTGATGCGGGCGGGCGAGGCCGGCGGCGATCACCTCGTCGTGGACGGCGCGCGGAAACGGCACGTCAAGCAGCCGGTCGCCGTGCAGGTGACCGATCTCGCGGCCGGCGAGGCGGAACTCGACGCCGCCGAAGCGGTGCGGGGCTTCCTCGACGCCGGGCCAGGCAACGACGGCGGCGCGGATAGCGGCGGCGCCGGCGACCCCGCGCCGTCGCGGTGGACGGTTCATGGCGATCGATGTATGACCGCCGCCCGCCGCCGGCAATGGCCGAACCGCTACCGGCGACCCCGTGCCAAATCGCGCCGGCGACGTTAGGATGCCTCCATGAGCGTCAAGGAAATCGCCGCCGAAACCCGGCCCGACGACGTTGCCGGCGAAATGCTGGCGATCGGCCGGGCCGCCCGCGTCGCCGCCAATCTGCTCGGACTCGCCGGGTCCGATGCCAAGAACCGCGCGCTCACCGTCGCCGCCGCCGTCCTGCGCCGCAACGCGGAGGCCGTCCTTGCCGACAACGCCGCCGACGTGGCCGCGGCGAAGGGGCATGGCGTGCGCGGGTCGTTCATCGACCGGCTGACGCTGACGCCGGAGCGGATCGAGGCGACGGCGCGCGGCATGGAGGAGATCGCCGCGCTGGCCGATCCCGTCGGCACGGTGATGGCGGCGTGGGATCGTCCCAACGGTCTGCGCATCGAGCGGGTGCGCACGCCGCTCGGCGTCATCGGCATCATCTACGAGAGTCGCCCCAACGTCACCGCCGACGCCGGCGCGCTGTGCCTCAAGGCCGGCAACGCGGCGATCCTGCGCGGCGGCTCCGATTCGTACCGCTCCTCGACCGCCATCCATCGCTGCCTAGCCGAAGGGCTCGCCGCCGCGGCGCTGCCGGCAGCTGCCATCCAGATGGTGCCGACCACCGACCGCGCCGCCGTCGGGCTGATGCTCGCCGGTCTCGACGGCGCCATCGACGTGATCGTGCCGCGCGGCGGCAAAAGCCTGGTCAAGCGCGTCCAGGACGAGGCCCGCCTGCCGGTCTTTGCCCACCTCGAGGGCGTCTGCCACGTCTACGTCCACGCTGGCGCCGATCTCGCCATGGCCGAGAAGATCGTGGTCAACGCCAAGATGCGGCGGGTGAGCGTGTGTGGCGCCGCCGAGACGCTGCTGGTCGACCGCGCCGTTGCTGCGAGCCACCTCGGGCCGCTGGTTGCGGCCCTGCAGAAGGCCGGCTGCGCCATCTGCGGCGACGAGGCCGTGTGCGCCCTTGCCGACGGCGTCGCGCCGGCGAGCGAGGCCGACTGGGGCCGCGAATATCTCGACGCCATCATCGCCGTGAAGGTGGTCGACGGCCTTGACGCGGCCATCGCCCACATCGAGCGCTACGGCACCCACCATACCGACGCCATCGTCACCAACGACCACACGGCGGCCGACAGGTTCCTGGCCGAGGTCGATTCGGCGATCGTGCTCCACAACGCCTCGACCCAGTTCGCCGACGGCGGCGAGTTCGGCATGGGCGCCGAGATCGGCATCGCCACCGGCCGGCTGCACGCGCGCGGACCGGTCGGCGTCGAGCAACTGACCAGCTTCAAGTACCGCGTACGCGGGTCGGGTCAGGTCCGCCCTTGAGTCGCCCCTCGCCGTCCGTCGCATGACCGCCGCCAACGCCATCGCCGGCGAGGTGGCGCCGCCGTCCGACCTCCGCCTGCCGCCGTTTGTCGCCGGCCAGCGCATCGGCCTGTTCGGCGGCTCGTTCGATCCCCCCCACGAGGGTCACCTCGCCGTCAGCCTGGTGGCCCTCGCCGCGCTGCGGCTCGATTCGGTGTGGTGGCTGGTCTCGCCGCGCAATCCGCTCAAGCCGAACGCGCCCTCGCACGACCTCGCCCGCCGCATCGCCGCCGCCCGCACCGTTGCCCGCCACCCGCGCATTCGCGTCACCGGCGTCGAGGCCGCCCTCGGCACCGCCTACACCGCCGAGACCCTCGCCCGCCTTCTGCCGCGGCTTGCCGGCGTCGCCGGCGTCTGGATGATGGGCGCCGACAACCTGGAGAATTTTCACCGCTGGCGCGGCTGGCAGGCGATCGCCGCCAGCCTGCCGATCGCCGTCTTCGACCGGCCGGGAACGGCGCTTTCCGCTCTGTGCTCGCCGGCCGCCCACGCCCTCGCCCGCGCCCGCATCGATCCCGGCGACGCCGGCGCCCTCGCCACAAAACCGCCGCCCGCCTGGGTTTTCCTGACCGCACCGCATGTCGCGGTGTCCTCGACGGCGCTGCGCCGCCACAGGGACCGTCTGGCGAACGGCATGTCTTGAAAGCGTCACCGCCGTCCGCATATCCTAGTCATGGCGCCGCCTTCGGCGGCCTCAACACGAAGGGACCCAACGCTGACAACCGCGCTTCGTAGGGAGGAGGGGCGTACCCGTCCTCCTCATCCCGCGACCGCCCGCCGTGAGCTCGCGGCGGCGGACGCCCTCAAGGTGGTCCTCAAGAGCCTGGAAGACGCCAAAGCCGAGGACCCGGTACTGATCGACCTCACCGGAAAATCGCCGCTCGCCGACTACATGGTGGTTGCCACCGGCCGCTCGCAGCGGCACGTCAGCGCCATCGCCGAGCGCCTGATCGGCGATCTCAAGGACGCCGGCTGCGGCACCATCCGGGTAGAGGGCCAGCGCGCCGCCGACTGGGTGCTGATCGATGCCAACGATGTGATCGTCCACATCTTCCGGCCGGAAGTGCGCAGCTTCTACAACCTCGAAAAGATGTGGCTGGCCGGCCAGCCGGCCACGCCCGCCCCCGTCTGAGTCGTCGGCGGGTGCGCCGGAGCGCCGATGCGAGTTGCCATCGCCGCCGTCGGCCGGCTCAAGGCCGGCCCCGAGCCGGCGCTGTTCGACCGCTATCTTGATCGCGCCAACCGGGCCGGACGCCATCTTGGCCTCGCCTTCTCGGTGCGCGAATTCGCCGAGGGCCGCACCGCCGCCGCCGCCCGCGTCGATCACGAGGCTGCCGCCATCCTCGCCGCCCTCCCCGCCGGCGCCATACTGGTGGCGCTCGACGAGGCCGGCACGTCGCTGACCAGCCGGGCGCTTGCCGAGCGCATCGCCCGCTGGCACGCGGACGGCACCGGTGACCTTGTCTTCGCCATCGGCGGCGCCGACGGGCACGGCGCCGCCCTCCTCGCCCG